>DAIMIK010000007.1:0-42681 GCA_036722795.1 Acidimicrobiales bacterium
GGGCTACAGGGACCCGTGACCTTCGACGTCGGGAGCTACGGCTACGCGGCATCGGTGGTCGCCGGGGCGCCGTTCACCCCCTGGCTGGAGAACTCGACCGGCAATGTGCTGGCCGGGGTCTACCAGCACTCGGGCGACGCCCAGGACGGGGTGTCCGAGCTGGTGCTCACCTTCGACTACAACGCCACGCAGCTCCAGTGGCTGCTGTTGGCCCCCGGTCTCGTCAACTGGGTGACCCAGGAGACCCAGACGTCCGTTCCGCCCAACCAGGGCAGTCTGGCCGGCCCCGTGGTCGGGATCGCTCCCAGGCCGAAGGGTGACGGCTACTGGCTCGCCAACGCCGCTGGCGACGTCTCACCCCATGGGGCAGCGGAGAGCTACGGGTCGTTGGCCGGAACGGCCTTGAATGCCCCGATCGCCCACATCGTGGCGACCAGGGACGGAAAGGGCTACTGGTTGGTGGCCGCCGACGGCGGCGTCTTCGCGTTCGGGGATGCCCGGTTCTTCGGGTCGATGGGCGGACGGCACCTCAACTCCCCCGTCGTGTCACTCGGGCCGACGGCCGACGGCCAGGGCTACTGGTTGGTGGCCGCCGACGGGGGAGTATTCGCCTTCGGCGATGCCGGATTCCACGGCTCGATGGGCGGACAACGGCTGAACAAGCCGGTCGTCGGCATTGCTGCGGACTCCACTACCGGCGGGTACTGGTTGGTGGCAACGGACGGTGGCATCTTCGCCTTCGGCGGTGCTCCCTTCCAGGGTTCGACGGGGTATCTCTCGCTCAACAAGCCGGTCAACGGAATGGCGGTCAGCGTCGGCGATGAGGGCTACTGGCTGGTGGCCGCCGACGGGGGGATCTTCGCCTTCGGCGATGCCGGATTCCACGGCTCGATGGGCGGACAACGGCTGAACAAGCCGGTCGTCGGCATTGCCGCCGACAACACCACCTATGGGTACTGGTTGGTGAGCGCTGACGGCGGTATCTACTCCTTCGGGGCGCCGTTCTACGGAGCGGATTGAGAGAGGGTCCCCTCAGGCCACCGTCGAGCCGTACCTCTCGCGCCGGGGATCCTTGCTGATCTCGAGACGCTCGCCGTCGGGCCCGCTTAAGTAGAGCGAGGAAGTGCTCCTCTCCGTCGTCGGCACGCCGGCCGCCTCGAGCTTCGCCCGCAGGTGCTCCCAGCGGTCCGGTGTGACAGAGATGGCGATGTGATGCAGGCCGCCGATGACCTCGGCGTACTCCCCGAGGTCGAGGCCGGGGAAGTCGAAGAACGCCAAGAGGTTGCCGTCGCCGATGTCGAAGAAGAAGCGGGTCGATCCCCGGTAGTCACGGTTCTCGAACAGCTCGGTGAGCGGAAACTCGAGCACGCCCTGGTAGAACGCGATGGACCGCTCGACGTCGCTCGAGAGCAGCGCGAGATGGTGCAGTCCACGCGCCGACGACGGTGGACGGTCACCGGGGTCCTCGAGGTACCGGGCCCGCAGTTCGGCCCACTCCTGGCGACGATCGACGTCTGCGCCGTGGTCGGTCATGGCGCGTACCCTCCAGGGTACGGGCCATAGGTCGGGACCGCCCCCGTTGGAAGGGACCGGGACGGTGCCGGGCCCGAGGGCCCGGCGGTGCGGCAGGGATGCCCACTCGAGTCGGGTGCAGGTGCGACGCGGAGGTGGTACGGATGGGAGTACCCAAGACCTCGAACCCGCGGCACGGAGGATGACGAGCGACTACCCGAAGATGATCACCCGCCTCAACCACGTGGAGCCGGTACCCCGGCGGATCCGTGCGGTCCACGGCGGCGCGGTCGTCCTCGACACCTCGCGCGCCCTGTACGTGTGGGAGTGGGCGAACTACCCGCAGTTCTACGTCCCCCGCCAGGACGTCCGTGAGGGCCTTCTGGTGGCCGGCGACGAGACCGAGGAGACGCCCCGCGGGACGGTCCGGCTCTACTCGCTCGCCGCCGGGCCCCACCGGGGAGGAACAGCCGCCCGGCTGCTGGTCGAGGCGGTGAGGAGCGAGTTGGCCGACACCTTCCGGTTCGAGTGGGAGGCCCTGGACCACTGGTTCGAGGAGGACGAGGAGGTCTTCGTCCACCCCCGCAACCCCTACACCAGGGTGGACGCTCTCCGTTCGACCCGCACCGTCCGGATCGAGCTCGACGGGGCGGTCCTGGCCGAGTCGTCCTCACCGGTCATGGTCTTCGAGACCGGCCTGCCCACGCGGTACTACCTCGACCGGACCGAGATCGGGTTCGAGCACCTGGTCCCCACCGCCACCGTGACCCGCTGCCCTTACAAGGGGACGACCAGTGGCTACTGGTCGGTGGCGGTGGGCGGGACCACCCATGCCGACCTGGCCTGGACCTACGACTTCCCCACCCGTCAGCTGCTGCCGATCGCCGGACTGGTGTCGTTCTACAACGAGCGGGTCGACGTCTTCGTCGACGGTGCACTACAGGAGCGCCCGAAGACCCACTTCTTCGACTGAGGCGGCCAGTCCGCCGGCTCCCGGTGCGCAGCGGGCTCACATCAGCGAGGGGACGATGGCCTCCACAACGCTCGGTCCCGGGGTGGCGAGAGCCCGGGCCAGCTCGTCGGTGAACTCCTCGGCCGTCTCGGCCCGGGCCGCGTGGAGGCCGAGCCCTTCGGCCAGGTGGACAAAGTCGATGGACGGCCGCCGGAGGTCGAGCATCTCCCGGGCACGGGGTCCGGGGGTGTCGGCGCCCACGCGGTCGAGCTCCATGTTCAGCACCGCGTAGGAGTGGTTGTTGAGCAGCACCGTGGTGACGTCGAGGCCCTCCCGGGCCATCGTCCACCAGGCCTGCAGCGTGTACAGGGCGCTCCCGTCGGCCTCGAGCGACACCACCCGGCGGCCCGGAGCGCCGACCGCGGCGCCGACCGCCACCGGAAGGCCCTGCCCGATGGCGCCACCGGTCAGGGTGAGCCAGTCGTGGGGCGGTGCCCCGGCGGTCGCTCCGGCGGCGAAGAGGCCGGCGGTGTTCCCCTCGTCGGACACGATGGCGCCCTCGGGCAGGAGGGCACCGAGCGCCTGGCACAGCGTCTGCGAGGTGAGCGTCCCGGTAGGGGCGTCAGGGACGAGCGCCGCCTGCCGTGGCGCGACCCCCTCGGGCACCTCGAGCAGGGCGGCCAGCCCGGCCACCGCCGCGTTGGCGTCGTCGCCGGGCGTCGCCACCCGGTGGATGGCACACCCGTCGGGGACTAGGTCGCTCGGCTTGCCGGGGTAGGCGAAGAAGGAGACGGGTGACTTGGCGTCCACCAGCACCAGGTGGGCGATGCCCTCGAGCTGCATGGCGGCGAACTCCGCCAGGTAGCCCAACCGCTCCACCGTTGGCCGGCCGGCGCCGCGCTCGAGGCGGGCGGGGAACGTCTCGGCGAGCAGCTTGGCGCCCGTGGCGGCGGCGATGTCCGCCATGGTGTCGAGCGCCTTCCCCGAGCACGCCCGGCCACCGATCATGATGGCCGCCGGCTCAGCCGACCGCAGCGCTGCCGCCGCAGCGCTGAGCACGCCCTCGTCCGGCGCCGTCCCACCGGTGCCGGACGGCAGGTCCGCAGCGCCGGTCCCGGGGATGGCCACGCCCCCTTCCGTCCACGACACGTCGGCTGGCAGGATCAGCGTGGCCACCGAGCCGGGGGGCCCGATGGCCGCGCCCAGCGCCGCCAGGGCGTCACTGCTCAGCGCGGCCGTCGATTCGGCGGTGTGGACGAACGTCGACACGTTGCGGGCCACCGTAGCGATGTCGGACTGCAGCTGGGCGTCGTAGGGGCGATGGGTGATGGCGTGGTCGCCGACGATGTTGAGCACCGGGCTGTGGGCGCGACGGGCGTTGTGCAGGTTGGCCAGGCCGTTGCCGAGCCCGGGCCCCAGGTGCAGCAGGGTGGCCGCCGGGCGGCCGGTGAGCCGGGCATACCCGTCGGCCGCCCCGGTCGCTACCCCTTCGAAGAGGGCCAGCACGCCGTGCATGGCCGGAACGTCGTCCAGAGCGGCGACGAAGTGCATCTCGGAGGTTCCCGGATTGGTGAAGCAGGTGTCGACCCCGTGGTCGACCAGGGTCCGGATGAGTGCCTGGGCTCCGTTCACCGAGGATCTCCTTGTGCGGTTGCCGGGTCGAAGATGGTGCCCGGGTTGAGGATGCCGTGGGGGTCGAACGCCGCCTTGATGCGGCGCATCAGGTCTAGCTTGGCAGGATCCTCCAGCTCGGCCAGGTAGGAGCGCTTGCGCGTGCCGATCCCGTGCTCGCCGGAGACCGCGCCACCCAGCGACACGCCGGCGGCGACGATGTCGTGCAGGAGCCGGTGGCGCACGTCCGGGTCGGACTGCCACACCGACAGGTGGACGTTGCCGTCACCGGCGTGGCCGCACCCGACCACGAAGGAGGAGGTGGCGGTCGCCAGTACGCCGACCGTGTCCAGGTAGTCCGGTATCGAGGCCCGCGGCACCACGACGTCCACGATGTCGTCGGCCCCGTTTGCCTTGGCCGCCCAGAATGCCCGCTCACGGGCCTCGATCAGCTGGGTGCCGGCGTTCGTGGGGAGCACGTACACGTCGAGTGCGCCCAGCCCGGCGAGTTGCTCGGCCAGTGCCTGGGTGTCCTCCTCGAGGCGGACGGCGTCGTGGTGCTCGAGGACGATCACCAGGTAGGCCAGTGCCTGGGTCTTGACGTCCTCGGGGATCCCGAGGTCGATGCCGGCGTTGGCCGTGATCCCCGCCATCGACATCAGGTCGATGTACTCCACCAACAGGGGCCCGATGCCGCTGGCCACGATGGGCGGAACGGCGGAGGCGATCTCGTGGAGGGTGGCGAACGGGGCCAGCACGGTCGAGTGGTGCTCGGGACGGGGATGCAGCCGGAGCGTGGCCTCGGTGACCAGCGCCAGCGTCCCCTCCGACCCGATCACCAGCTGGGTCAGGTCGTAGCCGCTGGTCGCCTTCACGAACTTGCCGCCGGCCCGGATCACCTCGCCGGTGCCCAGTACGGCCTCGATGCCCAGGACGTGGTGGCGGGTCACGCCGTACTTGACCGCCCGCATCCCCCCGGCGTTGGTGGCCACGTTGCCGCCCAGGCTGGCCGACTGCTCGCCGGGGAACACCGGGTAGATCAATCGGTGGGGGAGGAGCGCCTCGTCGAGCTCGGCCAGGGTCACCCCGGGCTGGACCACCGCCACATGGTTGTCGGTGTCGATCTCGAGGATGCGGTTCATCCGCTCGAACGACACGACCAGCCCGCCGTCCACCGGGGTGGATGCGCCCGAGAGCCCGGTTCCCGATCCCCGGGGGGTCAGGGGCACGCCGTGGGCGGCGGCCGCCCGCACGATCTCCGCCACCTCGGCGGTCGATCCGGGCCGCACCACTGCGACGGGCCGGCCCGGGGGCGCACCGAGGGCCTCGTCGTGGGTGTCGTCCTCGTTGATGGCGGATCCGGTGTCGACCTGTGCCGCCCCTACGATGTCGACGAGCAGGCCCTCGATCACCGACAGACCCCCCCGGGGCGGCCGCGAACCGCGATCACACCTGCCGATGCCGATGGTTCCATCCCTCACCCTCCGTGTCGACGTGCTGCCGCCACGCTACCGCCTGGTTCCGGAGGACTCCGGGGAACCCACCCCGACCGGTCCCCTCCTACGGGGCAGGTGCGAACACGTAGGTGTAGGGGGTGGAGCCCGGCGTGTTCACGAAGGCGCTCTTGCCCTTGATGGCGACGCCGACGATGACCCTTGATGCCCCGACCTGCACCGTCATCGTGCCGGTGGCGGGGAAGGAGAGCACCTTGCCCGCCGGCTGGACGCCGCTGACCAGCGGGGTGGCCGAACTGGAGCTGGTGACCTGTACCCAGCACGGCCCCGACGTGGCGACGTTGACGGTGAAGTGGCTGGTGTTGACTGTGAAGGAGGCCCCGTTGGGTGTCGAGGAGCCCGGGGCGACCGGGGTCGCCTGATGGCTGCGGGCCGGCGGGGGCGCAGCTGGAGTCGTCGCGTGGGTGCCGTGGGGTGGGACCACCCGCAGGATATGGGATCTGACCAGCCACTGGGGACGCCACTGCTGGATGCCGAAACCGACGAGCACCGCCAGCAGAAGCGTGGCAGCCGCCCAGGTGACCACCTTCAAGGAGGTCGGCGCCCGCATGCGCCGCCGGGCCTTGGCCACCGCCCGCTTGCTCTGGCGGATTTCGTTCCGCGGGACGACGGGAAACGTGCCCGTGGGAGGCCCGGTGGCCGCCCCGTACTCGTTGGCCGCCACCCCGCCGGCGGCGGAGTTCGACCTCCCACCGACCTTGGGGACCTTCCCGGTCTGGGTGAAGGCCCGGAGATGGTCGGGGCCGGCCGTGACCGCGGCTACCACGCTCGTCACCGGCACCGCCCCGTGGTCCGGCAGGCCGCCCGGCGCCTTGGGCAAGGTGGACCAGGCATCGATCATCTGGAGCGCCAGGGCGTCCCCGTCGAGCCCGAGGAAGGTGGCGTAGCGGCGCAGCGTGGAGATGGCCAGGGCCTGGTCGGGGAGGCGGGCCAGGTCGCCGTTCTCGAGGGCCTCGATCTGCGTGATGGGACGGCTGAGGCGATCGTGGACAGCCAGCAGGTCGAGCCCGCGCTCCTCCCTCGTGTCGCGGAGGAGCCGGCCGATCTCCTCGACGGAGGAGTCGGATTGCTCCCGTCGGTCGTCGCGCTGGCGGGTGGTTCCCCCGCGTGGCCGGATCACCTGGCTTCTCCTGACTGGTTCCCTCTCACAACAGTACCTGTTGCCTCGTTCAATTCGGCACAAACGGCCCACAACATGAGCGCCGGCTGGCCGGTCGGAGCCGCAGGCCGACTGCGGGTGCCCGGAATGTTGCGAGCACAACTAGTGTTGCAGGGGGAAAGGACCGGCCACGCGGCAGCAACGTGCGAGGTGGCGGCCTGAGACATGTGGGAGGTCGGCCATGCCGGCAATAACGGTTGCGGACGTCAGTGTACTGCCCAAGATCTCGCGTCCCGGTGTCGCGGAGGCCTCGGGACGGCCGGTGCTGGCGGTGACAACCGCCCCGGCCGGACTCGAGGGCGAGGGGTTTCCGGTGCGCCGGGCCTTTGCCGGTGTGGACCGGCGGCACCTCGACCCGTTCATCCACATGGACCAGATGGGCGAGGTGGAGTACGCCCCCGGCGAGCCGAAGGGCACGCCCTGGCACCCACACCGCGGATTCGAGACGGTCACCTACATGATCGACGGGACGTTCCGGCACCAGGACTCGATCGGCGGCGGTGGGCTGATCACCAACGGGGACACCCAGTGGATGACCGCCGGCGGGGGGATCCTCCACATCGAGGCGCCTCCCGAGGAGCTGGTGGTGAGCGGCGGGCTGTTCCACGGCATCCAGCTGTGGGTCAACCTGCCCGGTGTCGACAAGATGATCGCCCCGCGGTACCAGGACATCGGGGCGGCCAAGGTGGCCCTCTTGTCCTCCCCGGACGGAGGTGCGCTGCTGCGGGTCATCGCCGGCGACGTCGACGGCCACGCCGGGCCGGGCTCGACCCACTCGCCGATGACCCTGGTGCACGCCACCCTGTCGCCGGGCGCCACCGTGGCCGTGCCCTGGCGCCGGGATTTCAATGCCCTGGTCTACGTACTGGGAGGCCGGGGCACGGTGGGGGAGGAGCGCCGCCCGGTCCGCACGGGCCAGCTGGCCGTCTTCGGGGAAGGCGACTCGATCACCATCGCCGCCGACCGCGCCCAGGAGGGGCGCACACCCGAGCTCGACGTGCTGCTGCTGGGCGGCCGGCCGATCCGCGAGCCCGTCTTTGCCTACGGGCCGTTCGTGATGAACACGCGGGAAGAGGTCGCCCAGGCCTTCGAGGACTACCAGGCCGGAAGGCTGGGAACGATCCCGGCCGACCACGTCGGCGCCTGACCGGCGGCCCGACCAGCCCTGGGGGGGGCCGACCCGTCCGCGGGCCGGCCGGCCGAGGGTCAGACGGCCAGCACCGTGGTGGACGCCTCGGCCATGTCCTCCTTGGTCACGGTGATCAGGAGGAGCGCCGAGAGGGAGGCGATGGCCAGGCACACCGCGCCGACCATGAACCCGACCGAGTACCCGTGGATCTGCGCGGCCTGCACGTTGGCCATGGTGTGGGACCGGGTCACCAGGTAGGTGACGGTGGCCGAGGCGGCCAACGTGTTGAGCAGCGCGGTGCCCAGTGAGCCGCCGATCTGCTGGGAGGTGTTGAGGGTGGCGCTGGCCACGCCGGCGTCGTGCTGGCCGACCCGGAAGAGCGCGGTGCTGCTCATCGGGACGAAGGCGATGCCCATCCCCACGCTGATCACGATCTCCGCCGGGAGGACGTGGGCCAGGTAGGTGGTGCCGGGAGCGATGCGGCTGAGCCAGGCGAGGCCCGCCGCGGCGGCGAGGAAGCCGCCGACCATCAGGACGCGTGGACCGGTCCGGGGCAGGAGCTTGCTCGAGAGGCCGGCAGCCAGGATGATGCCGACCGAGAAGGGCATGAAGGCAAACCCGGCCTTCAGGGCCGAGTAGCCCAGATTGCCCTGGAAGTAGTAGGTGAGGAACAAGAACATCCCCAACAGGCCGGAACCGACCATGAACGAGCTGAGGTACGAGCCGCCCCGGTTGCGGTCGAGGAGGATCCGCATCGGCAGCAGGGGGTTCTTCGACCTGACCTCGATGACCACGAAGGCGGCCAGCAGCACTGCGGCCACCGCCAGGCAGAGCAGGGTGGGTGCGGCCGCCCAGCCGTCCAGGGCGGCCAGGGTGAAGCCGTAGACCAGGGCCACCAGGCCGCCGGTGACGGTGGCCGTGCCGGGGATGTCGTAGCTGGTGTTGCCGTGGGCCCTGCTCTCCCGCACCACGGGGACGGCGGCGATCGCGGTGACGGCGGCGATGGGGACGTTGACGAAGAGGCACCAGCGCCATGACGCGTACTGGGTCAGCACCCCGCCGAGGATGAGGCCGATGGCGGCCCCGCCGCCGGCGATGGCGCCGTAGACGCCGAAGGCGGTGGCCCGCTCCTTCACCTCGGTGAAGGACACGGTGATCAGGGACAGGGCGGCCGGGGCCAGCAGGGCTCCGAACCCTCCTTGCAGTGCCCGCGCCCCGAACAGCATCGGGGCGTTGATGGCGGCACCGCCCAGGGCGGAGGCCCCGGCGAAGCCCAGGAGGCCGATGATGAAGATGCGCTTGCGCCCGACATAGTCGGCGATTCGGCCGCCCAGGAGCAGGAGGCTGCCGAACGACAGGGTGTAGGCCGTCACCATCCACTGCCGGTCGGCGTTGGAGATGTGCAGCGCGTGCTGGGCCGAGGGAAGGGCGATGTTGACGATCGAGGCGTCGAGGATGACCATCAGCTGGGCCACCGCGATGACGGCCAGGGCCAGCCACCGTTTCGGGTCCTGGCCTTCGGCCAAGGTGGGGTGGGGGGAAGGGGGGTGGAGTTGGGTGACGGCAGTCATGGGGTTCTCCTCGGGTTCGGGCGACTGGGCGGGTCCTGTCGGTGACGCGCGACTACAGGCGCAGCAGAGGCAGCACGATGTCGTCCACCAAGTGGGTGGTGAACTCGTTGCCGGTCGGCTCGCCCCACAGGACCAGCCGGTGCATGACGACGGCGGGGACCACCTCGTACAAGAGTTCCGCCCTGCTGCCGTCGGGCAGCTCCCCCCGACGGACGGCCCGCTGGATGATCCCGTCGAGGTTCCCGCGGTTGTTGAGCACCTCCGTGCGCATGAGGCCGGCCAGCTCCGGGTCGGTGCGCATGGCGGACATCACGCCGGCGATGATGGCCTCGTCCGCCGTGATCGAGGCGCTCATCTGGTCGAGAGCGCTCAGGAGGTCGCCACGGAGGCTGCCCGTGTCGGGCACCTGCTCGGTATGCTCGCACTTGCGGCGGCGGATCGCCTCGGCCACCACTTGGGCCTTGCCCGACCAGTGGCGGTAGATGGTCGCTTTGCCGGCCTTGGCCCGCTCGGCCAGTGCGTCCATGCTGAGGCGGTCGTAGCCGACCTCCATCAACAGTTCGAGGGCCGCGTCCAGGATGGCCTGCTCACGGGCCTCGGCCCGCGCGCCGGTCGGTCGACGAGCCCGCCCGGTGGCCTTCTCGATCATGCTGAACACGGTCTGCCCACACCTTCCTACTGAACGGAACGGTTCCGTTTAGAGAAGAGTACGAAACCTGCCGGCGAAACGCAACCGTTCCGTTTCGTTCAGGGGAGGACCAGCAGAGATGCCCTGGTCAGGACCCTTCGCCTCCCTGGGGGGTGCAGGACCGCGGGTCCCACGGCTGCAACGGGGTGACGGCGGCAGTGGGGGGCTGGAATGCGGAACTGGAGGAAGACGAAGAGCTCGCCGTCGTGGTCGAGGTGGTGGCCGACGGCGCGGCTGTCGTTCCCGGTACGGCGGCGGCGGCGGCAGTGGTGGGCGACGTCGCGGCGGGCGGGTTGACCGCGAACTGCGACCCGGTGACCACGGTGACCTGGGCGCCATCGGTGGTCGGGCCGAAGGCGGTGATGACGGCCCCGGACAGCGAGCGGGCGACGGCCTGGGCCGCGGCCTGGGCCGCGGGTGTCTTCTGGGCGTAGTACACCACGGTCTCCGCTTCGGCGCCGACCGACGGGGTGTCGCCGATGCCGACCACGTTGAACCCGAGCGCCTGCAGGGCGTTCTTCGTGTCGGTGGCCTGGTTGTAGGCGCCGGTTCCGTTGAGCACGGAGACCGACACAGTGGCCGACGCGGGGAGCTTCTTGCCGGTCATGGAGTCGGTGCTGGCGTCGATCCCGAGGAACTCATCGATGACCTGCTGGTCCTGAGCGGCCGACGGGAACTCGATGTCGCCGTAGGAGGCCCCCTGGTACTGGTACGAGCCGAACTGGTCCACCTGCACCGGGAGGGTCAGCTGCGGGGCCGAGGTCACATTGACCGAGTGGAAGTCGAGGACGAGGCTGACCATGTCCGAGGTCGTGAACTTGCGGTCCACCTGGAGCTGGGGTGCGACCCCGCTCACCAACTGTTCGTCGGTGAGCGGGTCGGACAGCCCGTTCTTGGACACCGCCGAGCCCAGCACGCGGAGGAACTCGTGGTCACGGCGGATCCGGGCCAGGTCGCTGAGGTTCTCCGAGGGCCAGTACTCCGGATACGGGGTGGTGATGCCGGGCCCCTTGTACTGGAGGTGTCGGGCCCGCACCACCTGCAGGGCGTGGACGCCGTCGAGGGAGATGCATCCCGGGGTGAGCACCTTGAGTCCCGAGTAGGCGTCGTACACGGGCTCGGGGAAGTACATCTTCACTCCGCCGAGGGCGTCGACCACGTTGGCGAAGGTGTCGAAGTTGAGCACCACATAGTGCTGGATGGGAATGCCCAGGTTCTCGTTGATCGCCGCTACGAGCTGGCTCGGTCCCTGGTAGAGGGCGGCGTCGATCTTGTTGGCCCCCGTGGAGCGCGCGTTCGGGACGAACAGGTCGCGGGGCACCGAGAGGATCGACACCGAGTGCTTGGCCGGATCGAGGTGCAGGATCATGACGACGTCGCTGTTCACACCGTTGACGCCCTGGGAGCAGAGCCCGTAGGCGGCGTTCTGCACCTTGAGTGCGCACCGGTCGGTGGACCCGACCATCAGGATGTTCTCCGTGCCGGCGTCGGCGCCGGTGGTGGGGACGTCGGTCAGGCCCCGGACGTCGATGCGGTGGATCTCGTGGTTGAGGTACCAGGCGTACCCAGCGGTGCCCCCCACGACGGCCACGAGGAGCACCGCCACCGAGCCCAGGATCCACTTGGCCTTGCGGTGCCGGGCCGGCCGCCGCCGCCGTCGTGACCCGTTGGACCGGTTGACGTCGTCCCCCAGCGACCGCAGGCCCGATTCGTCGAAGCTGTGGGTGGGGGTCGAGCGCCCACGGCGTCCGGTGGTGCCGTCCCGGCCCGCGGCAGGACCCGCCGACCGCGTGGTCGGTTGGGCACCTTCCATCATCGAACCGAGGGCGCGCAGGCCCTCCTTGGACGAAGAGGCACCTGCCCGGGCACCGGGGGAAGGATCGGAGCCGGGTCCCTCTGGACCGCTACGAGCCATGGCCAGAAACGGTAGCAAGCCCTGCCGGCCAGGGGGTGGCAGGCACCCCCTGGCCGGGACCCGGTGGCATCTATCCCCGGGGCGCGGCCGCCGGGCCCCGGGCCGGTGTCGCAGCCGGTGGGGCACCTCCCGGGGCGGGCTCGACCAGGCCCACATCGGAAGGCCGAAGGCGCAGCGTGTCGTACCAGTAGCGCACCGTCCAGGTCGGCCAGTTGTTCGTCACCCGCCCTGTGGCCGTCTTGTACCAGCTCCTGCAGTTGGCCGCCCATGCCGTGCGGGCCATCAGTCGTTGCGTGCGCTGGTCGTCCCGTCGGTAGGCGTCGACGCCCACACCCACCACGGGCGCCGCCTGGGCGCCGGAGGCCGCGGTCTGGACGGCCAGGGCCTGCAGGATCAGGTTCACCTGGCGTTCCACCATGAACAGGATGGAGTTGTGCCCGAGGTTGGTGTTGGGACCGTAGAGGAAGTAGCAGTTGGGGAAGTCGGGCACGGCCGCTCCCAGGTAGGCGCGGGCGCCGTCCTTCCACTCGTCGGCCAGGGCCCGCCCGCCCCGGCCGGTCACCGGGATGTGACCGAGGAAGTCCGTGGTGGCGAACCCGGTGCCGAACACCAGCACATCGGTGGGATGCCGGGCTCCGTCGGCGGTCACCACCGCGTCGGCCTCGATGTGGTCGATGGGAGTGTCGACGACCTTCACGGTGGGCCGCTTCAGGGTCGGGTACCAGTCGTTGGAGATCAGGATGCGCTTGCAGCCGATCGGGTAGTCGGGCACCACGCTGGCCTCGGGAAGTCGTTCGGAGACCACGTCCTTGCGGATTCCCGTGGCGAAGAGCCCGGTGAGCAACCGGGCGGCCCAGCTGTCCTTGCGGAACCACAGCCACCGGGCCTCGAGCCCCCAGTAGATCCACCACCGGTAGGCCACCTCGGCGACCCGGACCCGGTCGAGGAGTCGTCGGGTCAGGGGGCTGTAGGCCCGGTCCTTCTTCGGGCCCACGTAGTTCGGGCTCCGCTGGTAGATGGTGAGCGCTGCGCACCGGGCGGCCACCGGCGGGACGAACTGTATGGCACTGGCCCCACTGCCCACCACCCCGACCCGTCGGCCGGCCAGGTCGCACCGGTGGTCCCACCGGGCGGAGTGCCACGAGGGGCCGGCGAAGGTGGGCAGGCCGTCCAGGTCGGGTACGTAGGGCCGGTTGAGCTGGCCGCAGGCGAACACCACGGTGTCGGCCTCGAGCACCTCGGTCTCCCCGGCGACCGAGGTCAGCGAGAGGGTCCAGGACCCACAGGCCTCGTCGAACTCGGCACGCTGCACCGTGGTCCCGAGGCGCAGGTGGGGGCCGAGGTGGAAGCGCTCCACGCACTGCTCGGCGTAGGAGAGGATCTCGGGCTGCTCGGCGAAGCGACGGGTCCAGTCGGTCTTCGGGGCGAACGAGAAAGAGTAGAGGTGGGAGGGGACGTCGCACCCGCTGCCCGGGTAGGCGTTGTCCCGCCAGGTGCCGCCCACTCCGTCGGACTGCTCGATGATGGTGAAGTCGCGAAGCCCGGACCGGGCCAGTTGGATGCCCATGGCCAGGCCGGAGAGGCCTCCCCCGACGATGGCCACCGACGGGACCGGTCGGCCCTCGGTGCGGGCGGCCCGGGCTGCGCGCCGAAGGGCCCTTCGCCCGATGTCCAACGCCATGCCAGTCCCCCTGTCCCGGGCGTGTGCCCCCGTCGATCCGGTCGGCTGCGATCAGCGGGCGAAGGGCATCGCCACCGCCCGCTGATCGGCCCGATCAATCCTCGGGGGGGATGATACCGGCGGCGTACTCCCGCTCGATTTCCTCGAGGCCGGCCTCGTCGCCCTCGATCTTTGGGCCCTTGAACCACTTGTGGGCCGACACCAGCCACCATATGAGCACTGCGGCCATCACCAGCACGAAGGCTGGGCCGGCCCAGTTGAAGTCGGCGGCGGTGTTCCACGGGTAGAAGGCGGGGGCGAAGAACAGGATGGTGATAATGACCACCCAGACCACGGCAATCCAACCGATCGGCTTGCTCCACTTGCCCAGGCTCCAGGGCCCGGTCTTGAATGCGCTTCCGGCCCGCAGGCGCAGGTAGATCGGGATGGCGTAGGCCACGTACAGGCCGACCGTGCCGATGGAGACGATGGCGAAGAAGGCCACCGAGTAGCCGCCCACCTGGTAGAGGGACGGGATCCCGAGGAGGAAGGCGACCACCGCGGACAGCCACACCGCGTTGACCGGGGTGCGGGTAGTGGGGTGGAGCCGGTGCCAGAGCTTGTGGCCGGGGACCGCACCGTCGCGGGAGAAGGCGTAGATCATGCGGGAGTTGGCGGTCACCGAGGCCAGGCCGCAGAAGAACATGGCCACCGTGGCGAGGATCACCAGCAGCTTGCCTCCCGCCCCGGTGATGGCGTCGACGAAGAGCTGACCACCGGCGGTCGGTCCGTTGACGGCCAGGGCCGCGTAGTCCTTCGCCCCGCCCTGGATGGCCAGGGTCATGGACAGGTTGAGGACGAAGCCGGCGATGATCGACACGTAGATGGCCCGGACGATCGACCTGGGTGCGTCGACGGCGGCGCTGTGGGTCTCCTCGGTCATGTGGGCCGAGGCGTCGTACCCGGTCAGGGTGTACTGGGCCAGGAGCAGGCCGATGGCGAAGGCATAGAACCCGGCGAACGGCCCGGTCCACCCGGTGAGGTTCTCACTGTGGAAGAGGAAGCTCGCACTCTGGTGGTGGCTGGGGATGGCGAAGAGGGCGACCACGATGACCAGGGTGCCGATGAGGTGCCACCACACACTGATGTCGGCCATCATGCCCACCAACTGCACCCGGAAGGTGTTGAGCAGGCCGTGCAAGGCCAGGATCACGCCGTAGATCAGGAGGACCCATTTGGCGTTCGAGTGGAAGCTCGAACTGTAGAGCGAGATGACGAAGGCCACATAGGTGGCCAGGCCGTAGTCGATGGAAGCGGTGATGGCCACCTGGCCGACCAAATTGAACCAGCCGCAGGTCCACGACCACGCCGCCTTGTTCTTGGTGGCCAGCTGGGCGGACCAGTAGTAGAGGCCGCCGGCCGTGGGGTAGGCCGAGCAGATCTCGGCCATGCCCAGTCCCACGCAGAGGACGAAGGCGCCGACGATGAACCACCCGGTGGTGATGACCACCGGGCCGCCGGCGTCCATGCCCAGGTAGTAGGTGGTGATGCCGCCGGTCAGGATGGAGATGATGGAGAAGGAGATGGCGAAGTTGGAGAAGGACCCCATCCCCCGCTTGAGCTCCTGGGCGTAGCCCAGCTGGTGGAGGCGCTTGGTGTCGTCGTCCATCCCCTGCGGATAGGCGACCTCACCCCCGGAGGGAGTGACTCCGGCGGCGGCGACCTGGCTCCCGGTCGGCTGACTGAGGCCCTGGTCGTCGTCCACGCGCGCTCCTCTCGACCGGCCAAAAGGCGGATCGCACTGGGTTTGTCTAGAACGCATTTAGTCCTCTCCGACAGCCATTGTCAAGGATCATCGGCGAGCGTTGTTTCGCCGGCGAGCGCTTGCAACCGCTTGCAACCGCTTGCGGTCACCACCCGCAGTCAGCAGACTCGAGGGGTGACCGTTGACCGTTCGGATCCGGACCCGGGGCCGGATCCGGAACCGTCGAGCCATCCGACGCCCGGCACCAGGGGCGTGCGCCTGGCCCGGGCGCGGGCGGCGTTCTCCCAGGCCCTGCGCGGGCTCCTGCAGCCGGAGGGCCTGCCCACGGAGGCCTCTGCGGAGCTCGAGGCGGCCTTCGGGAGCATCGGCCGCGAGGCGATTAGCGGGGGTCCGGGCCGGATCGGCAGAGTCCGTGCCCAGGTGCGGGAGGCACCGCCCCGCCTCCTCGACTGGATGTCGGGCCAGGTGGTCGACCACCCGGCCGTGCTCTACGACCGCCAGGGGGTCGAGCAGCTGGCCGCCCGCCAGAGCCGCTCGATCTCCACCGCGGTGGGCGGGCTGCAGCTCGCCCTGGTCACCGCGGCTGCGGCCTCCACTCTCGAGGGTGGCCCGGTGCTGGCGCTGGCCATCGACGGGGCCGTCGGCCAGGTCGCCTCCGTGGTCCACGGACTGTGCGACTGGTACAACACCGGGTCGTACCTGGTGCGACAGCTCCACGGGCTGGGTATCGCCGTCGACCGCGGCGAGGTGCGCCGCCTCACCAACGCCGCCCTGGTGTCCAAGGGGAAGGTGATCGACGAGCGGTCCCTCCGCCGCTCCACCGAGCTGGCGTTGGTGCGCAACTGGGTGGGGCACGGGATCGTCGACGCGCTGCCCTTCGGCAGCAGCTTCGGCCGCGCCTCGCTACGTGCCACCGAGCGGATCGACCGGTCGGACCTCTCCTCCCTCGTCGCGCTGGTCCGGACCGACCCAGGGGGCCGGCTGGGCGACGGCTGACCATCGTCGTACGGTGGACCGAAGTCCTCGGCCGGAGTCGGAATCCGTGTGCCGCCCGGCCTACGCTGTGCGTCTTCGCCGCGCCACGGACGTGGCGGGTCCGGGCGTCAGACGAAGCTGGGGTTGGCATGACCGATCGAGGTGAGGAGTACCGGGCGCTCAGGCGCCGGTTGGAAGAGGAGGTGCAGCCCTTCGCCACGTCGATCGACGGAAAGGCCTTCGAATTCCAGGTGCCCCTCCGTGACCTCAGCCTCAAGGTCGGCGGTTACGTGGCGCTCGAGGGAGCGGACTCCACCCGCCTCGGCCAGGTCCTGACCCTCCAGCTGGGCCACCTCGACTCGGGCCACGTCACGATTTCGACAGAGGCCGAACCCAGCCGGGGCGGGATCCGGTCGTCGGTTGCGCTCCGTGTGGCGCGGGGAGCGGGCGTGATCCTCGATGGGACCGCCCGCCCGTTCTTCGACGCGCTGGTGCGGCCTGCAGACAACGGGGCGATCCATGCCTGGCTCGAGGCGAACCGCCCGCGCCATGCCGAGCTCGGGATCGGCACCCTGTTGCTGGCCCCGGACCATCCGGCACGGCTCGACGCCGGCGGTTTCGGTCGCCACACCTTCCTCTGTGGGCAGTCCGGCTCGGGGAAGACCTACTCACTCGGCCTGATCCTCGAACGCCTGCTGCTCGACACGGGGCTCCGGATCATCGTGCTCGATCCGAACTCCGATTATGTGCGGCTCGACCGCATTCGATCCGGCGCGGCCGGCGATGAGGCGGAGCGGTACCGGACGGTCGCCGAGGGAATCAGGGTCCTGCGGGCGACATCGGCCGGTGAGCGGCCGCTCCGGCTGCGCGTCGCCGAGCTCGAGCCCGCCTGCCGGGCCGCCCTCCTGCAGCTCGACCCGGTGGCCGACCGCGAGGAGTACGCAGCCCTGATCGGTCTTCTCGAGCAGGACGAGCGGGGTCGACCCCTCATCGACAGCGTCGACGAACTGGCCGCTCTCGACCGGCCGGGCGCCCAACAGCTGGGACTGCGGGCCGGCAACCTGGGCGTTGCCGACTGGGAGATCTGGGAGGGCGGGAAGGGCGGCTCACTGATCGAGGAGATGGCCGATGATCAGTGGCGGTGCCTGGTGGTCGACCTCGGATCGCTCGGCACCGAACAGGAGCAGGGTGTGGTCGCCAACGCCGTGCTCGGCACCCTGTGGAGGCTCCGGCAACGACGCCAGCCGGTGCTGGTGGTCATCGACGAGGCGCACAATGTCTGCCCGCAGAGGCCCGAGAGCCGACTGGCGGAACTGGCCACCCGCCAGGCCATCCAGATTGCCGCCGAGGGCCGGAAGTTCGGACTGCACCTGCTGATCTCCACCCAGCGTCCGCAGAAGGTCCACGAGAACGTGCTGGGCCAGTGCGACAATCTTCTGCTGATGCGGATGAACTCGGCGGCCGACATCGGGTACCTGGGCGAGGTGTTCTCGTTCGTCCCGGAGGGACTGCTGCGCCAGGCGGGCGGATTCGAGCTGGGCGAGGCCCTGGTGGCGGGCAAGATCTCGCCACAGCCGGCCCTGGTCCGGTTCGGGAGCCGGATCTCCGAAGAAGGCGGATCCGATGTCCCCGACGATTGGGCCGCCCGTCGGTAGGCCCCGGCACGGGGACCCTCGCCATCGGGCCGGCGGCGTTGCCCGTCGAAAACCGGCCGGTGGGGCCGGGGCCGCCGGTCAGAGCACCTTGGACAGGAAGGCCCTGGTCCGCACGTGCTGCGGTGCGGTCAGGACGGCCTTGGGATCGCCGCTCTCCACCACCACCCCGTCGTCCATGAAGACCACGGTGTCGCCAACCTCGCGGGCGAAGCCCATCTCGTGGGTCACCACGATCATCGTCATTCCTTCTTCGGCCAGGCCGCGCATCACGTCGAGCACATCGCCGACCAGCTCGGGGTCGAGGGCCGAGGTGGGCTCGTCGAAGAGCATCAACTTGGGCTCCATGGCCAGGGCCCGGGCGATGGCCACCCGCTGCTGCTGGCCTCCGGAGAGCTGGTTGGGGTAGCTCTTCACCTTGTCGGCCAGGCCCACCCGCTCGAGGAGGCGCACGGCCCGGTCCCGGGCCGTGGGGACCGACTCCTTCTTGACCCGCACCGGCCCCGACATCACGTTGTCGAGAGCGCTCATGTGGGGGAAGAGGTTGAAGCGTTGGAACACCATGCCGATCTCCGCCCGCTTGCCGCACACCTCGCGGTCCTTCAGCTCGTAGAGGCGGTCTCCGCTGCGCCGGTAGCCGACGAGCTCGCCGTCGACGGACAGCTCGCCACCGTCGATCTTCTCGAGGTGGTTGATGCAGCGGAGGAACGTGCTCTTGCCGGACCCGGAGGGACCGATGAGGCAGAGGACCTCGCCCGGATTGACGATCAGGTCGATCCCGCGCAGGACCTCCAGTCGCCCGAACGACTTGTGGACCTTCGTGGCCCGGACCATCGGCTCACTCATGGGGCGCCAACCACGGGGCGTCGGCCATGGCCGGAGCCGGCTCCACCCGGACGTGGAAGAGGGACTGCCGCAGGCGCTGGAGCGGAGTCGGCGGCAGGGTGCGGCTCGAGCCACGGGCGTAGTAGCGCTCGACGTAGAACTGGCCGATGGTCAGCACCGAGGTGAAGAACAGGTACCAGAGGCAGGCCACCAGCAGGAGCGGCACGACCTCGTAGTTGGTGTTCGAGATGTTCTGGGTGGCGGTGAAGAGGTCGGCAACCGCGATGGCATAGACCAGGGACGTGGTCTTGAGCATCGAGATGGTCTCGTTACCGGTGGGGGGGATGATGATCCGCATGGCCTGGGGCAGCACGATGCGGCGCAGGGTCTCGAATTTGGCCATGCCGAGCGACTGTGCGGCCTCGGTCTGGCCCTCGTCGACCGAGATGATGCCGGCCCGGACGATCTCGGCCATGTAGGCACCCTCGTTGAAGCTGAGCCCGAGGGCACCGGCCACGAACGAGGTCACCAGCACGTTGGCGTTGGCGGTGAAGAAGGCGTTTCCGAAGGGGATCCCGAAGCCCAGGTGGGGGTAGAGGTAGCTGATGCCCTCGTACCAGAAGATGATCTGGACCAGCACCGGGGTCCCCCGGAAGAACCAGATGTAGATCCACGCCGTGCTGGAGAGGAGCCTGTTGGGTGACAGGCGCATGACGGCCAGGACGACGCCGAGCACGATGCCCGCCACCATGGCGATGACGGTCAGCTCGAGGGTGATCACGATGCCCCGGAGCACCGGGGTGGCGAACAGGTACTTGCCGACCACGCCCCACTGGTAACGGCCCTCCCTGACCCCCCCACGTGTCACGTGGGAGAACAGCAGGGTGTTGACCAGCATGGCCGCCAGCAGCAGGATCACCGCGCTGGCCACCCACCGGCCCGGGTGCCGGACCGGCACGATCTTCAGGGCGGACCGACCCCCATCCCCTCCCCCGTCACGGGGGGCAGTCCGACCTGGGGGATCCGTCATCGGGGGAACCGCTGCTGCCGGCCGGGCCCCTCAGCTGGTGGCGCCGTTGACCACCGAGGAGGTGACTGCCCCGGATTGGACCCCCCACTTGGTCAGGATCTGGTTGTAGACGCCGTTGGCGATGAGCGCGTTGACCGCGGCCTGCACCGGGGCGGCCATGCCGTTCCCCTTGGGGAGGGCCAGGCCGTAGGGAGCGACCGCGAAGGCAGTGCCGCTGTTCTGGAACACGCCGTTGGAGGTGGCCACGATGTAGCCGGCCACCTGGGAGTCGGCGAAGCCGACGTCGGCCCGGCCACTGGAGACGGCCAGGTTGGCCTGGCTCTGGTTGCCGTAGGAGAGCACGGTCACCGAGCCCTGCTTGTTCTTCGCACAGTTCTTCGCCTGCAGCGTGGCGTCGCTCTGCTCGGTGGTCCCGCTTTCGACGGCTACCGAGTGTCCGCACAGCGAGGTCAGGCCGTTGAAGGCCAGCGGGCTGCCGCTCTTCACGTAGAAGCCCTCGCCGGCGGTGAAGTAGTCGACGAAGTCGACCACCTTCTGCCGGGCGATGGTGTCGGTGAAGGACGAGGCGCCCATGTCGTACTTGCCGCTCTGGATGCCCGGGATGATGGTGTCGAAGGTGGCGTTGATCAGCTTGGGCGTGAGACCGAGGGTCTGGCTGATGGCGGTGGCCAGGTCGGCGTCCATGCCCACGATAGTCGTGCCGTTCGGTGCGATGAACTCATCCGGGGCGTAGGTGGCGTCCATTGCGACGGTCAGGTTGCTCTTGGACTTGACGGCGGCGGGCACCGTGGCGGCGATGGCCGCATTGGTCGATTGAGTGGGGATGGTCGCCGTCGGCAGGGCCACCGTGGTCGTCGGTGCCGCTGCCGTGGTCGTCGTCGAGCTGTTCGAGCTGCTGCTGCAGGCGGCAGCGAGCACTGCCACTGCGCCGATGGCCGTGGCCACCATGGCCTTCCGATATCTCCGCTGGGTGGTGCGCACGATCCGACCTCCGGTGTCGATCTGGTGAACGAGGGTCAAGTGTGCCACGTGGCCGTCACCCGGGCGACTCTTCGACCAGGGGTGTGGCCGGGGGCGGCCCCCACCGCGGCTCACCCGACCGTGAACGCGGCCATCGACAGGGAGCCACCGACGTAGCCGTCGACCAGGGTCGAGGCCGGCGACTGCGTTGCCGCCGCCAGGCCCGCGATGGTGGCCAGGGGGAGGAAGTGCTCTGGGGTCGGGACGGCCAGGCGGTAGTCCGGGTGGTGGACGAGGTCCCTCACCCGCGCGGGGTCCTCGAGCATCAATTGCCGGCACTGCTCGTTGAAGCGCACGGCCCAGTCGGAGCCGACCTCTCCACCCTCCCAGTCGAGGAGACCCAGGTTGTGGACCACGTTGCCGCTGCCCAGCACCAGCACGCCGCGCTCCCGCAGGGGGGCCAGCCGCACGCCGAGGTCGAAATGCTCGTCGTAGCCTTCGAGCGCGTTGACCGACAGCTGGACGACCGGCACGTCCGCGTCCGGGAAGAGATGGACGAGCAGGGACCAGGTGCCGTGGTCCAGGCCCCACCCATCGTGGTCCAGGCCGACCCAGCGGGGCTTGACCGCCTCGACGACCTCTTCGGCGACGTCCGGCGAGCCCGGCGCCGGGTACTCGACATCGAACAGGGCCTGGGGGAACCCGTAGAAGTCGTGGATCGTCCGGGGCGCGGGCATGGCGGTCACCAGGGTCGACGCCACGTACCAGTGCGCGGAGACGACCACGACCGCCCGTGGTTTGGGCATCGAGGCACCGAACTCCCGCCAGGCCCGGGTGTATCGATTGTCGGAAAGGGCGTTCCTCGGATCGCCGTGACCCAGGAATGCCGCCGGCATGGTGCTCGACTCCACAACTACCTCCCACTGAGTGTTGACCGTGCCAGAGTCTCGCGCCGCTCCCGTCGACCCGGCGCATCGCGGCCCCAGTATCCCGCTGGTGGCCGCTTATCCCTAGACTCCGTGCCGGGGACCCCTCTGACCGGGTGATGGTGATTGCGCGGCGGCGGGGTCGCCGCACGAACGGGGGAGCCGAGCCATGACCGAGGCGATGACTGCCGGACGAACCGACCCGCCGGCGCCCCTGTCGCACCGGCGGGTCCTGGTCGTCATCGGAGCCCTGATGATGGGCATGTTCCTCGCCGCCCTCGACCAGACGGTCGTCTCCACCGCGCTGCCCACCATCGTGGGCGATCTGCACGGTGCCTCCCACCTCACCTGGGTGGTCACCGCGTACCTCCTGGCCTCGACGGTGTCCACGCCCCTTTGGGGAAAGCTCGGGGACCAGTACGGCCGGAAGTTCTTCTTTCAGGCGGCGATCGTCCTCTTCCTCGTCGGCTCGGCACTCTCCGGGCTGAGCCACTCGATGCTCGAACTGATCGTCTTCCGGGCGCTCCAGGGCCTCGGCGGCGGCGGCCTCATGGTGGGTGCCCAGACCATCGTCGGCGACGTGGTGTCGCCTCGGGAACGCGGTCGCTACATGGGGCTGTTCATGGCCATGTTCGGCGTGACCACGGTCATCGGGCCGCTCATCGGTGGAGTCTTCGTGGACTACCTCAGCTGGCGGTGGATCTTCTACATCAACATCCCCATCGGTGGGGTGGCCCTGGTGGTGACCGCGGTCGCCCTCCCCGGTGCCCTGGGCCGGGTGCACCGGGTGATCGACTACCTCGGAAGCGCCTTCCTGGCGCTGGCTGCCACGTCACTCGTGCTGTTTACCAGCCTGGGTGGCGTGTCCTACCCCTGGTCGTCACCGTTCATCATCGGCCTGGCTGTCGCCGGCGTCGTGTTCACGGTGGCATTCGTGCTCGCGGAGCGCCGGGCCGTCGAGCCGGTCATCCCGCTCCGGCTCTTCTCCAACCCGGTGTTCAGCGCGGCCAGCGCCATCGGCTTCGTGGTGGGGTTCGCCATGTTCGGCGCCCTCACCTTCCTCCCCCTGTTTCTGCAGGAGGCCAAGGGCGTCAGCGCGATCGCCTCGGGTGTGCGCCTCTTCCCGATGATGGGTGGCCTCTTGGTGGCGTCGATCGGATCGGGCCTGCTGGTGAGCCGGTGGGGTCGCTACAAGATCTTCCCGGTGGTGGGCACCGCGCTGATGACCGTCGGGCTCTACCTGATGTCGCTGATCGGGGTCGGTACCGGCGCCTGGGTCATGTCCGGTTACATGGCGGTCTTCGGATTCGGGCTGGGCCTGGTCATGCAGGTACTGGTGGTGGCCGTCCAGAACGCGGTGCCCTACGAGGAGCTGGGCACGGCCACCTCGGGCACCACCTTCTTCCGCATGATCGGCGGCTCCTTCGGGACCGCGGTGTTCGGAGCGCTCTACGCCAACATGGTGGTGGTCAACATCCTCCGCTCCCTGCATCTCGCCAAGGCGCCGACCGGGTTCAGCTTCGGTTCCGACAATCCGTCGGCCATCCACGATCTCCCGCCGGTCCTGCGGGCCGGGGTGGTCGACGGCCTGACCCACACCATCCAGACCATGTTCCTCATCGGGGTGCCCATTGCCTTCGTCGCCTTCCTCCTAAGTTGGACATTGCCGGAGATCGAGCTGCGCCAGTCGATCCGGACCTCCGAGCCGGGTGAGAACCTGGGGCTCCCCGAGCCCCGGTCGTCGCTCGGGGAGGTCCAGCGGATCCTCGAGCGGGCAGCCGGCCGAGAGAACCGCCGCGAACTCTACGGGATGCTGGCGGGTCGTGCCGGGATCGAGCTCGACCCGCGGGCGTGCTGGACCCTGTACCGACTGGCTGATCGCCCCGACTGCACCCTCGAGGCCATGGGCGACCGGTTGGGAGTCGACCCCGCGAGCATCGAGGCCGGCATCGAGTCGCTCGAGACGGCCGGCATGATCGAGAAGGTCGACGTCGCCGACGGGTCCATCCTGGCCCTCACCGACGCGGGGCGCTCGGCCATCGAGCAGCTGACGGCGGCGAGGCGCCAGGCGATGGCCGAGTTGTTGGAGGGATGGAATCCCGAGGAGCACCCCGAGGTGATCGATCTGATCCACCGCCTGGCCGCCGCACTGCTGGCCGACGACGACAAGCTGCTGGCCGACGCCAGGGCCTCAGCGGTCTGAACAGACCGGACACCCGACCCGCCCCCGCCCCGGTCCACACCGACCAGCCCGGGGGAGTGCGTGGCCGAATCGGCGGGTGGCTCCCGGCCAGGCGGTGCACGGCTGATGGGTCGGGGGGGCCCGCCCCTTCCGAAGCGCATCGCCACCGAGAGCAGGTCAGACAGCAAGACGCCCGGGCCCTCGCAGCTCCGCCGACGCTGCGATGACCCGGGCGATCTGGATCCGGAAGGCAGGCTCAGGGCCCCCGGCCCGGTCCCTGGCCGCCCGCACCTCCGGCGGCAAGGTCCTTGTAGTGCTGGCGCCAGA
The DNA here is from genome assembly GCA_036722795.1 of Acidimicrobiales bacterium. Taxonomy (GTDB): domain Bacteria; phylum Actinomycetota; class Acidimicrobiia; order Acidimicrobiales; family RAAP-2; genus Bog-756. The sequence goes on from DAIMIK010000007.1 coordinate 24,354, forward strand.
TCAGCCGGTAGACGCGGGTCCACCGGGGGATCGACCGCAGCCCGGGGATGAAGGGGACCAGAGCCAGTATCAGGGTCAGCAGCATCATGAGGGCCCAGACCTGGAAGTCGGCGTTGGACGAGGTCTTGAACGGCGGGACCTGGTACCACATGGTGTAGAGCCACAACCAGGCCTGGCCGGGCCAGTTGCCAGCGCCGTTCATCATGCCCCACTGGTCGCCCGAGAGATGGTCGGCCTGGCCGAGGTCGGCCAGATAGGTGCCGTCGGCGATGAAGAGGAGCGGCTTGGTGTAGTCGGTCCCGTAGAACCGGTTGGAGCTGAGCAGGGCGTCGTCGAGGGCACCGCTGCGGGCCATGGAGGTCAGGCCGGCGATGACCGTCCCGACGGGCCCGTAGTCGGCCTTGGGTACCGTGAGGACCCCGTTGGAGTAGGTGGCATCGGCCACGGCCTTCTCATAGGCCGCCGTCCACTTCGCCTGCTGGTCCGGGGAGGCCGCCTTGTACTCGGCCACCGCCGCCTGGATCTCGGGGGTGTTGGGCAGTGTCTGCAACGGATTGATCACGTAGTCGGTGGCGGTGTCGATCGGATGATGGACGCCGAACCAGCTCTCGGGCGAGATGGGCCCGATCGACTGGGAGGACCCGGTGGTGCTGTTGTAGGGAGGGCCGTAGGTGGCGGTGCCGCTGGTGCCGTCGAGCTCGGTGACCGCCGTCTGGGCGAAGTCGACCGGGTTGCTCGTCGACCACGACTGGACGGTGACCGGCTTGGTGTCGGGGGAGGAGAAGATCACTGCCAGGCCGACCGCGAGAATGGCCACCACCACGAAGGCGATGATGCCCTCCTTGATCAGGTCGTAGGGGTAGTACTTCCCGTGCCACTCCCCGACGTCGCGGTCGGGCTTGAAGCGGCGCTTGCGGTGGGCGGTGGAAGTGGCTGCACTCATGACTGCACCTCACTCACTGCCGTATCCGCCGGGACGCCCTGCTTGACCTCGATCGCCAGTTGGTCCGGTGGGGCGAAGGGGGGCACCACGCCCCGCAGCCGCACCAGGAGGATGTGCCCGCCGACCAGGATCCCCACCACCAGGGGCAGGAGGACGATGTGCCACATGAGCATCTGGCCGAAGTTGGTGACGTTCATGATCGCCCCGGCGCCGGTCGAGTTGATCCCGTCCTTGGCCTGGGTGCTGATCCACTGGGAGTCGTAGTTCTGCTGGGACAAGTAGCCGGTGAAGGCGGCGGCCACCGAGATGACGAAGGCGAGCACACCACTGATCCAGGTGGCCCGCCGGCGTCCCCGCCAGGCGGCCATGAAGAACTTGCCCCACAGGTGGACGACCATGAAGAAGAAGAACAGCTCGGTGCTCCACAGGTGCAGGGAGTTGACGAAGAGCCCGACGGTCGAGACGTGCCACCAGTTCGGACCGAAGATGGCCAGCACGACGCCGGTGAGGATGACCACGGCGAGGGCGGAGACGGTCAGGATCCCGAACACGTAGATCCACGAGGCCACATAGGCGGGCTGCCGGTCGGGCATCAGCTTCTGGGGCGGCAAGGCCTCCACGGCGGCATGCCGCAGCTTGGCCGTCAGCTGGTGGGCGTCCTCGGGCAGGTCGGCCGAGGCGTTCACCGGGGTTTCGGCGTCGATGGTCATCGGTCACCTCCGGGACGGTGGAACGGGATGAGTATCGCCAGGACGAAGACGACGACCATCAAACAGATCACGACCAGGTTGGCCACCGAGATCTGGATGAATCCCCAGTTGATGTAGTGGCCTGGATGGTCCAGATTGATGAGGCTCCCGAGCACGTGAACCATCACGACTGACAATGTCTGCATGGTGCATGACCTCCTGTCGATGGAGGTTACGGGGGTCTGACACGCCCAACCAGGGCCGAAAGTCCCGTAACGTCTTCGTCTACTGCAACGTGTTCCGGCACTACGGCCGTGGGATCAGGGTAGGCGGGCGAGGGGAGGTGCCGGGGGACCCCCCCGGGGCCGAACGGGGAGGCGGACGGCACCTCCGGGTGCCGGTGGCCGTCGTGGTGCCGACGGGTCGGGCACGGGACGCTCGGCTCGGACGACTCCCGATCGATGGTCACCCGGCGACGGGCTCGTGCCCGGCGTACGCTGAGTGCCTGGCGCCGATCCTGAGGAGGACACCCGTGGAATTAGGTATCCACTTCGCCAACTTCACCCTGCCCGGTGGGCCCGCGTCGCTGGCGCCGACACTGGCCGCGACGGCGCGGGCTGCGGAGGAGGGCGGATGTACGACCTTCACCCTGATGGACCACTGGTTCCAGATGGAGCAGTTCGCCACCGCGCAGGATCCGATGCTCGAGGGGTACACGTCGCTCGGCTACCTGGCCGGCCGAACCGATCGCATCACGCTCGGCCTCCTGGTCACCGGTGTCACCTACCGCCACCCCGGGCTGCTGGCCAAGATCGTGACCACTCTCGACGTCCTGTCGGGTGGCCGGGCTCGGCTGGGCATCGGAGCAGCATGGTACGAGCGGGAGCACCAGGGCCTCGGTGTGCCGTTCCCGCCGGTCAGCGAGCGGTTCGAACGCCTGGAGGAGGCACTCCAGATCTGCCATCAGATGTGGGGTGACGAGGACGGGCCCTTCGAGGGGCGGCACTACCGACTGGCCGAGACGATCTGCTCGCCGCGCCCGATCCAACAGCCGAGACCCAGGATCCTCGTCGGCGGGAGCGGTGAGCGGAAAACCCTGCGGCTGGTCGCCCGGTATGCCGACGCCTGCAACCTGTTCGCCCCCGATCCGGCAGTGGTGGCACACAAGCTCGAGGTGCTGGCCCGCCACTGTGATGCGGAAGGCCGCGACCCGGGCACCATCGAGAAGACCATCCTGGGCTTCGCCGATCCACTCGACGACGTCGACGCCTTCCTTGCGAGCATGGACGAGTACGCCGGGCTCGGGGTCGAGCTGGTCGAGGTAATGCCGACCGGCTCCGATCCTGCGGCATGGGTCACCCGGCTCGGAGAAGAGGTCGTCCCGAGACTGGCCGAACTGGGCGGACCCCGGTAGGCAGCCCTCGCTGCATGTTCAGGTCCCCGTGCCGTCGGGTTGCGCAGCGTCGTGTGGCGCGTCCGGTGCGGGTCACCGTGTGGCGGTGGGAGCGGGGCCACCCGAAGGCTGATCCTGAACACGATGCCGATGACCCGGATGACGAAGCACACACCTGCAGCACCACGTCCCGCAGCACGGTCCCATCGGTGAGTGGGTGACCACCCACCGATGGGGCGGTTCCGCCTGGCCGGAGTGCAAGCATGGCGGGACACGGATTGGGACGAAGAGTTCGAGATCGGCGAACCGGTTTCGACTCTCCGTCCAGCGGGACTGAGCCGTCGGGACTGCTTCTCGAGACCCGCTCAGCTCTTGCGTATGCAGAAGACGAATATGCGGGGTGGCACGACGCCGGCTACCCGCGCGCTGCACCATTGCAGCCGAGGCTCGGACCGGAACGGCGGTGCATGGGGCTGCCCTGTTCGCGCCCTATGCAGCTGTACTCCCTCCTCTCGCCCCGTTCCAAGGGGATGGCCTCGATCGCTAGCGAAGGCGCCCGATGAGGTGCTCTCCGACACGCATGGCGTTTGCCATTGCGGTGAGGGCCGGGTTCACTGCTCCAATGCTCGGGAAGAAGCTGGTGTCGACCACATAGAGGTTGTCGAGCTGGTGAGCCTTGCAATCGACGTCGAGCACCGATGTCTCGGGGTCCAGGCCGAATCGACAGGTCCCCGCCTGATGGGCGACTCCCGCTACTGGGACATTCATGCTCATGTAGAAGTTCTTGCTCAACACGTGGTGGTCGGCCATGCCGACGTGGTTCAGGATGGTCCGCAATTCCCGATACAGCCCGTCGGCCTCCGCGTTGTTGGTGGCCTCGTAGGCCAAATGGAGGTCTCCGTCGCCGTCCACGGTCACCCGATTGTCCGACCGGGGCAGGTCTTCGGTGGTGAGCCACCAGTCCACCGCGTGCTTGGCCACGTCATCGAGAGTCCAATGCGGCGCCAGCAGGGTGAGCTTCGGCTCCTCTCCCTTCATGGCTCCGGCATTGGACTTCCCCACCATCTGGATGTTCCCGAGGGGCCATTGCCGGCCATCACCTGCGAGATAGAAGTCGTTGATGCCGAGCGTCTTCTGGAACACGGTGTCATTGGGCTCCTTGCCGAGCGAGACGACCGCCTTGCAGTTGTGGAACATGTAGTTGCGGCCGACCTGGTCCGAACCGTTGGCCAGCCCGGTGGGGTGGGCGTCGTTGGCCGAGCTCAACAGAAGCTTGGCACTGTTGGATGCCCCGGCTGACACCACCACGATGTCCGCCCGGTACATCTCCTGGGTCCCATCACGGTCGACCACGACTTCCGTGACTGTTCGGCCGGCCGGATCGGTCTCCAGCCTGGACACCATCGCTCCGGTGAGCAGGGTGACGTTCGGTGACTCGAGGCTCGGCCGGACCGCAATGACCTCGGCGTCGGCCTTGGCGTGGACCAGGCAGGGATAGCCGTCGCACCACGCACAGCGGATGCAGCGACTGCGATTGCGGTCGGACTCGTCGAGCATGATGCCGCACGGTGCCGAGAACGGATGGTACCCCTTGGCCTGGAGGGAGTCGAAGATCTGTTGGAGACGCGGCTCGTGGCTGACGGCAGGCGCGGGGTATTGCGCGGAGAACGGCCCTTCCGTGGGGTCCTCACCGTGCGTCCCGTGGACCTGGTAGAGCGCCTCGGCCTTGGTGTACCACGGCTCGAACTCCTGGTAGCCGACCGGCCAGGCGGGCGAGACGCCGTCGATGTGCTGGATCTCACCGAAGTCCCCCGGCCGGAGCCTGTAAAGAGCGGCGCCGTACAGCTTGGTGGCGCCACCCACGTAGTAGTGGACCTGGGGCTGGAAAGCCTTGCCGTCGCTGTCGTACCAGGTTTCCCTCGAGATGTACTTGCCGTCGACGAACACGGCATCAGGGGACCAGTTGTCCATCTCCCTGGGAAGGAAGTCCCCCCGTTCGAGCAGCAAGATACGCTTGCCCGACGGCGCAAGCGTATGGGCCAGCGTCCCACCGCCGGCTCCGGTTCCGATAATGATCACGTCGTAGTGTTCGGGCATCAGGCATCCTCCCTGTAGCGGGTCGATCTCACGTTGCGTTCACGGCTGCGGCAATGGGCTGTCCGGGGACGTGTTGGCGGCGGGCGATGGGAACGGCGAGCACACCCGCGGCGACGGCGAGGACAGCGGCGATCCGGAAGATCGCCGACAGTGACACCTCGCTCTGGAGGGCCCCTCCTCCGAATGCCGCCAACCCGTAGCCGACCTGATATGCAGCGATGAGCCACCCGGCCGCCAGCTCGACCAGGCTTGGGAATGTCGCCTCGCCGTAGCCGACGGTCATCGGAAAGAAGCCGGAACACGCCAGTCCGCCGAACCCGAACAGCAGGATGCCACCGTCGGCGGTCTTGGCCAGTGGGGCCAGGAGCAGAGCCGCAGCCATCGCCCATGGCAGAACGAGATAGATGTGGGTCGTCCGGAACCGACGTGCGCTGAGCGCAATGAGCAGACGGCCGACGGTGACCGCGGCCCAGAATGCCGCGAGGGCATCGGTTGCCGACGCCGCCTTCACCCCTTTGCTCACCAGTAGGGTGGTCCCCCAGTTGCCGAACATGGTCTCCCCGATCCCGTACATCACCAGAGCGGCCGCGAAGAGCCAGAACAGCGCGGGTATCCGACCCGAGGCCCGCGTGACCTTGGACTCCGGCACGCGCATGGGCTGAAGCAGTGCGAACACCAACAGCACAACCAGTCCGGCCGCGGCGATCAAGGGCAGATACCACCACTCACCAATCTCGAGAAAGACGGCGATCAGCAACGGCGACAGCGCCGTCCCCAGGCCCAGCAGGACATTCAGTGCGGTCAGGGCGACATCACGGCGGTCGGGCATGAACGCACCGGCATAAGTGCTTATCGAACTCAACGTGATCCCGAAGCCCAGGCCAAGAAAAGCAGTGGCCACGAGCAGCATCGGGTAAGCGATCGAATCGGTGCGGATCGGATCGCTGGCCACCAGCAGGCTCATGGCCACGGTATCGGCCATGATGCCGGTGACCAGTATTCGCTTCAGCGGGAATCGATGGGCGAGGGCGGGCAGGGCCAGCGAGCCGGCAATGGCCATGATCACCTGGGGGAGGAACAGGAGGCCATAACGGCTCCTTGAGAGGTCGTAGCCGGAAGTGGACGTCAGTACTGTGGCGGCAGCCGGAAAGGCCACCAGGCTCAGGCCCTGGAACAGTCCGATGGAGTACACGGTGACGATCTCGAGACGACGCTCACTTCCCGCGCCCGCAGGCGTGGCGGGAGCCGAGCCGTCGGCGGGCAGGCCGGCGGTGCCTGCCTGATCGTTCTGGTTGCTCACGAGATCCCGTCCGGAGACGATGGAGGCTGGTCCCGGTCGCCGGGAACGTCATCTGGGCCCGTCATGTCGAGTTCCCCGGTCGCCTCCACCACAGGAAAGTGGTAGGGCCCGCACTCTTTCCGGACTCGATCGGGAAGACTGAGGTCTCGCTCCTTCCCGTTGCAGCCTCTCCGGCGATGTCGACGCCATCGGCATCCACCCCGAGGACACGGGTGTCCATGCGCAGCTCGACACCCAAGCGCCCGAGTTCGCTGGCTGCCCTCGAGGTCGGATCCGGGGTCGGACCGATCCGTCACCGGGGATTCGGATTCCGGCGCGGCTTCCTCGGTGAGGTCGTGATCTGCCCTCGTCCGAAGGCGTCCCTGCGGCCCCAGCGTCCGGGGATGTCGAGCAGCTCCAGGTGGTCGATGTCGATGGGTAGAGCCGGATCAACCACCAATTGGTCATCGATCGGCTCGAGGCCGAGCATGGTCCGCAGCAGCAGGAGCGGAGCGCCGGTGGACCATGCCTGCGGGCTGCAGGCGGTGGGGTACTGCACCGGGTACTTCGTGGCCGACCGCGGGTATCCCCCGAAGGCCTCCGGTAGCCGACCGTCGAAGTAGGCGGCGGCATCCAGGATGCCCTCGGCGATCCGGACGGCCTCCTCCTTGAAGCCGTAGCGCCGCAGTCCCCAGGCGATGAAGGAGTTGTCGAACGGCCACACGGTGCCCACGTGGTAGCCGATGGGATTGAACCGCCCTTCGCCCTCGGCCAGGGTGCGAACACCCCATCCGGAGAAGAGTCGATCCCCCATGAGGTGCTCGACCACGCGTCGCGCCTTCGACTTGTCGACGATGCCGCTCCACAGGAGATGCCCGATGTTCGAGGTGAGCGAGTCGACCTGTCGCCCGTCGGTGTCGATGGCTACTGCGAAGTACTCCCCGTCCGCGACCCAGAAGTCACGATTGAACCGACGCTTCAGGTCGGCCGCCTCCTTCTCGAGCCTGTCGGCGAAGGCGTCGTCACGCCACACCCGGCGAGCGAGTCGGGCACCGCGCATCTTGGCGTCGTATGCGTACCCCTGGAGCTCGCAGGTTGCCCGTGGGAAGCCCGGGAGGCGCCCGTCGTGGTAGGAGATCGAGTCCCACGAGTCCTTCCAGCATTGATTCTCGAGGCCTGTCTCCTCGTTGCGCCTCTGGTAGGAGATGTACCCGTTGCCCTGCAGGTCGGCGTAGGTGTCGATCCAATTCAGCGCCGCCCGGGCCTCGACCTCGAGGTCGCGGACCAGTTTGGTGTCGCCGGTCCAGCGCTCGTACTCGTCGAGGAGCACGACGTAGAGAGGCGTGGCGTCGGCACAGCCGTAGTACGGCGAGTGTGGCCGCTCCTCGAAAGCGGTGAGTTCGCCGAAGCGCATCTCGTGGAGGATGCGCCCGGGGTCCTCGTCCCGGAAGTCGTCGATGCGGGTGCCTTGGCGCTCGCCGAGCGTGCGAAGGGTGGTGGCCGCCAGCTCGGGGGTGAAGGCGATCGACTGGAGGCTGGTCAGGATGCTGTCGCGGCCGAACATGGTCATGAACCAGGGCAGTCCGGCAGCGGGAAGCGCGTGCTGGGGCGAGGTCATCGGCGCGAAGCGCAGAGCGGCCAGGTCCACAAGACTCCGCTGGTAGGTGGTCATGAGGGACCTGCTCCCGCATTCGAGCCGGGGGGCCCTGGAGAGCCACTTGTCGAGACCTCGGGCCATGTCGGGTCGAGCGGCCCGCCCCGGTCGCCTCCCGGCGGGCCCGTCCAGAAGGCTCACGAACGGGATCCGCGCCACCACGTCGATCGCAGCCTCCCAGGCGCCGTGGGCGGGGATCCGGACCGCAAAGGTGAGGCCGTGCTCGTCGGTGGTGGCGGGAACCGACGAGGAGATCCAGGTCTCGCGTTCGAACGTCTCGCGCCGGTACCCGAGGACCAGGCGCCTGTCGTCGACGCGGGTGTGGTACTCGCCGCGCTTCTTCAGTGCGTCCTTGACCTCGAACAGGTCCGCGAAGTCGCACCCGGCCTCGAGGCGGAGCGTGAGGCTGACCGGCTCCTGCTTGTGGTTCAGCAGGCGAATCGACTCGCGGAAGCCGGACCCGACGGTGCGATGGCGTGTCACGGAGAGGTCGGAATCGACGTAGACGGTCCCGGTTCCCGGCACCAGGAAGAAGCGGGTCTCGAAGTACTGGAGGTCGTCGACCGACAATGGGTTGAGGCGCTTGCCGTCCACAGTGAGCACCCACTTCGACAGGAAACGGGTATCGAAGGAGAACAGGCCGGTTGGGTCGGTCAACGACGCCTCGATGTCCCCGCTCCTGTTGCTCACGACGAACGTGTTGCCTTCGAGGATCTGGACGAGATCACTGCTCATCTCTGTGTCCTCTCCGGGTGGTCGGCCTCGTCGGACTCGTCGGGCACGCGGGTGGCGCCGGTCTCGGGCGGTCCGGCGAAGAGACGCTGGAACGCCATGAGGAGCACGAAGTCGCCCTCGACCCTCATCGCCCCACGGAGGAAGGCGGCCGTTGCGTTGGCGGTACCCGTGACGATCCTGTCGAGGAGACGCCCGTCCACCGTCACCACCACGTCGGCGCGGCCCTTCCGTTGCGACACGACGAGGTTGCCGTGGGCGATGGTGAGGTACCAGTGCTCGACCTGAGGTCCCCCGACCAGATCGAAGCGCAGCGTTCCCGAGGCCTTCTCCAGCATCTGCTGGTGCCCTTTCGCGTGGAGCTCCTCGAAGAATGCGCGGCTTGCTGCATTCGCTGCCGTGGGCCTGCGCTGCCGTGTTGCCATCGATGCTCCTCCGGATCTGGGTCTGGCCGAACCCGCCGTGCGCAGTCCCCGGGGTGTCAGAGGCCGGGGCTGGAGTGCATCAGGCCCCCGTCGGCGAAGATGGTGGTGGCGGTGAGGTAGCTGGCACCGCCCCCGGCGAGGAAGGCCACGATGCTGGCGATCTCCTCGGGCTGGGCCAGCCGGCCGATGGGGATGGCGTCGTCGAGCTTGCGGAGCTGTGCCGGGTCGGCGACGGTGGCCTTGTTGATCGGGGTGTCCACCGCCCCGGGTCCCACCCCGACCACCAGGATGTCGTGCGGCGCCAGCTCGACCCCGGCGGTGCGGGTGAGCATGCGCATGCCGCCCTTGGACAGGCAGTAGGCGGTGTTGCCCGGCATGGGCCAGTCCTCGTGCACCGAGGTCATGTTGATGATCCGGCCGCCGCCGCCCTGGGCGATCATCTGCCGGGCGGCCAGCTGGGTGCCGAAGAACGCACTCTTCAGGTTGATGTCGAGTACCTTGGCGTACTGCTCCTCAGTGGTGTCGAGCACCGAGGTCCGAGTCTCGATGCCGGCATTGTTGACCATGATGTCGAGCCGCCCGAAGGCGTCGACCGCCCTGGCGATCAACTTCTCGAGGTCCTCGACCTTGCTGACGTCGGCCTCGACCCCGATCACCTGGTCACCGAGGTCGCGCACCTGTTGCTCGAGGTCCTCGGTGGCCTGCTCGTCGGCGATGTAGTCGATGACGATGTTGGCACCGTCTGCGGCCAGGGCCAGCACGACCGCCTTGCCGATGCCGGAGTTGCCACCGGTGACCACTGCCACCTTGCCCTTCAGCGTCATGTCGGCTCCCTACCGCTCGAGAGTCAGCCGCCGAATGACCCGGTGCCGACATACCCATATTTACCCGCCAATCCTGAGGCTACTTCAGGCTACGGGCGCGTGTTCTGCGAATCAGCTCAGCGTGGACCGATGCCGAGGAGCACGTCCGGCCCCGGGGACGGCACGGGCCTTCCCGGCACTCCGACCGGCTGCCCTCTGCTTCCGCCCCGATGGCAGTCGACGGGCCGTCACAACCCGGGTTTGGTGGCACGAGCCAAGGTGGGCGCCGGGCAGCCTGCCCGGCATTCAGGGGAGTCCGACGGCGCTGCCAGGTCAGGGGCGGGCTGCAGGCAGCCGGATGGGCCAACCAGGCCGCCGCCATCGACCGGCGACGTCCGCTGCGGCATCTGCCCACCTAGCATCATCCAGCCATGCAGCTTCTCCGCCCGCGAGGCACCGCCGCCCCGACGGGCACCGAGCCCTCCGGGGTCCACGGGCGCCCGAGTCTGCACCGGGTGCCGATCGCCGCCGCCGCCCTGGTTGCCGCGGGTACGGCCGTGTTCGCCACGGCTGCAGTTGCCGGGCCCGCCGGCACCGCCCCGATGGCGGCCCAGTCGCATTCCTACGTGGCGCTGGGAGACTCCTTTACCTCAGGCCCAGCCGTGCCGGCCCAGCTCGGGCCGGATACGAGCCCCAGCGCGCCGAGCGCATGCCTGCGCTCGTCCGACAATTACCCCTCCCTTGCCGCCAGGGCCCTCGGCTTGGATCTGAGCGACGTGAGTTGCGGTGGTGCCACCACCGAGGATCTCACCAGATCCCAGGGACCGGGAATCCCCGCCCAGCTGTCGGCGCTCGGCCCGTCCACGTCGCTGGTCTCGGTAGGCATCGGTGGCAATGATCTGGGCTTCTCGACCATTGCCGCCAGCTGCGCAGCCGCCACCCCTTGGGGCGCCACCCAGGTGGGGTGGAGCTGCAGGGCGCACTACACCGTCGGCGGCGTCGACCAGTTGGCTACCACCGTCCGCGGGGTGGGCACCAAGGTGGCCACGGCCCTCGAGGAGATCAGGGCCCGGGCCCCTCACGCCAGGGTATTCGTCATCGGCTACCCCGACATCGTCCCGCCGAGCGGGTCGGGTTGCTGGCCCGTGCTCCCGTTCTCGGGACACGACCTCGACTATCTGCGGGGCATCGAAGGGGACCTGAACGCCACCCTGGCCAGAGATGCCGTTGCCGCCGACGATGTGTATGTCGACATGGCCACGCCAAGTGCGTCGCACAACGCCTGCACCTCCGACGACACCCGCTGGGTCGAGCCGATCGTGCCCTCGCCGGGCAGCTACCCGCTGCACCCAAGTACCGCCGGCATGTCCGGCATGGCCCGGGTACTCGAAGGGGCCGTCACGTCCACCGCATGGCGCTGAGCCGTCACCTCCACCGCATGGCGCTGAGCCGTCACCTCCACCGCAAGCCCGGTGGCCGGCGTGGGCGAGATGGTGATGGTGACGGTCGGCTCGGATCACCGTGACCGGACGACAGGCCGTCGTACGGACCCGGTCAGTGGCCCGAATCAGCGTCCCGGGGCGCCGTCGACATGGACGGACTGGACGACTTGCCGCCGCACGCGCTGAGTCCGAACCCAGCCAGCAGACATCCAGACACTACGACGGCCGTAGCTCCATGTACTCCGACGTGCCGACGCATGGCAGACCCTCCCCGGGTCGCCCACCCACCCGTCAGTTTGAGCGCGACCGGTATCCGCCGAAAGGGCGTAAGTCCCAAGTCGTAACACGGACGTCGCCTCGGCGCCCCGTCTATCCGGGTGCCCACGGACAGCGATGATGTTCTTGTCGTCCTGGAGGGTCGACCGCAGCGAGAGGTCGGGTCAACGGGGATACTGGAGAGATGATCGAACACGGCCCTCGAGGTTCACGGTGAGCTGGGCCGGGCAGAGCTGGAGAGGCACCGTTTGGGATGCCGCTAGAGTTCCGCGCCGGCCCGTTTCCGGCGCACCAACCGGTCGATGAGCGACCTGCTCTTCGCCTTCGGGCTGATCGTGGTCCTGTTCACCGCCGCCAGCGTGCTGTTTACCATCGTGCTCCCCCGAGAGCCCCGTGGGTTCGAGCGACTCTCGTCGTATGTCAACCGGTTGGTCCAGGTGGTCTTCATTGGCCTGTCCCGCCTGGCCAGGACCTACGAAGGGAAGGATGCGCTTCTGGCCCCGACCGCTCCGGTGGCGCTCGTGGCTCAGCTGGCGTTCTGGGCCAGCTGCTTCATCATCGGTTACGCCCTCATGCTCGAGGGGACCACCCACAGTCTCGTGTCGGCACTGGCCCAGGCCTCGGGAGCGGTCTTCACCGTCGGGACCGTCGACCTCAGCGGGCCACCCAACTCGGCGTTGGACATCGCCGCCGGAGCCACCTGGGTGGTCATCGTCGCCCTGCAGATCGCCTACCTGCCTGCCCTCTATCAGGCCTTCAACCGGAGGGAGAGCCTGGTGGCCATGCTGGAGAGTCGGGCCGGTATCCCAGCCTGGGGCCCCGAGGTGCTTGCCCGCCACCAACTGGTGGGCATCATCGACACCCTGCCGAACTTCTACGCGTCGTGGGAGGAGTGGTCCGCCGATCTGGCCGAGAGCCACACCACCTATCCGGTGATGCTGCTATTTCGATCGCCCGATCCCTGGTTCTCATGGCTCGTCGGACTCTTGGCCGTGCTCGACGGCGCAGCGATGCACATAGCCCTGGCACCCAGCACCGCTTCGTCCCAGTCGCGGTTGTGCCTGCGCATGGGATTCACAGCGCTGAACCGGATCGCCAAGGTCCTGCGCTGGGACGTGGACCCCGATCCCAATCCGGAAGGACCCATCGATCTGACCTTCGGCGAGTTCGAAGAAGCAGTGACCATGCTGGAGCACGTCGGATTCCCGATGGAGCGAACGGCGGAGGAGGCGTGGCCCGACTTCCGGGGCTGGCGGGTCAACTACGAGACGGTGGCCTACCGCCTTTGTGATCGGTTGACCGCCCCTCCCGCTCCTTGGTCAGGCAGGCGCCGCCATCTTCGTTCCGGTGTGGTGGCGCCCCGACGGCCACCCCAGCGGGCGCCGGGGGTCCTCGCCCAGCACCGGCCGGAGGTGGTCATCCCGCCCACCGGCCATCGGCGGGGTGGCTACCCGAAGACGTAGCGGATAGCCCCTGAGGGCGCACCATTTGCAATGTCGGTTTCGACGTGGGCCAGGCGATCACCCAGGGCTCGCGCCGCCCGAGCTCCCGACTCGACGTTCTGGCTGGGCGATGCGATCGCTGTCCAGGGCGCTCCCGATCGTTTGACATACGTGTGATCGCCATCACCTTCCATCATGGGGAGCTGGATGCGATGGGACACCTTGCTCGCGCCAGGCTCGGACTGGTCCGCCCTGATCCGCTTTCAACCGGATTGAAGAGTCCACGGAGGGACTTCGTCCGCGCCAAGGGGGATTGTTGGATGATCGCGCCTTGGGTCTGGCTGGCCATCTCAACCACGTGCAGAGCTTCCGGGAGGGCGCGTCATGGTCCGCCCGGAGTGCCGTTCGGGAACAGGACGGCATCCTGCTCATCGCAACCGGGGGCGCATTTCCGGTAGTGGCCCACATTGCCTTCCGAACCGATGACGCGGTCAAAGGATCAGCCCTTCTGGCGGCTGCCACAAACTCCTTCGGTGAGCGAGGTCGAGGCTTCACGCTCCTGGTCCGAGACGGACCCGTTGCCGCCGACTTGGAGGCAGCAGCCGTCGCTGCTGGACTGACAGTGACCAAGGCTCATTTCCCCGAGATGGCGCGCCGAGACCGCATGGCCGACCAGCCACTGCCGGACGGTGTAAAACTGCGGCTTGTTGAGCACGTCGACGAAGTCGAAGACACGATCTCGGCAATAGCTGATGCATGCCCAAGCATCGGGTTTCCGGCCGAAGAGGCCAAACTCATGTGGATCGGCCGGAGCGGCTGCTACGTCCGCACGTCGGGATCGTCACCGGCTATCTCGGTGCAACAGCTGTGGCCACAGCCATGACAGTGCTCAGCCATGGCATCGCAGGGGTCTACTGGGTCGGAACTTGAGCCCATCTTCAACTACCGGATGTACGTCCAGTTGGCATGAATGACCGGACTTGGCGCGCCGACGCACGCCAGTCGGTTCTCCTGTGAGCGTCGGCAACCCACTGCCCATCCTCGCTGCCGGGAGTGTGGCGGGTCAACGCGGGTTCAACTTGGGAGGCGATTGCAAGGGCAAGCGCACGACACCACGATTGGATTCCAAGAGCCGGCAATGGGAATGGGCTTCGATGGCTGAGTACGGCGAGCTGAGCCCCGTGCCCAGATTCTCAGCCGCAGTGGCTGAGATTCCGAGCCACCGTCCTGAGCCTTGGCTGCTGAGATCCGGGCGGGACCTTCGGCCCTACCGGCCCTGACCGCTGGGCGCGACGATCTGACTCGTGCGCACGGCGCGGATCAGGAGATGAGCGGAGCCCGACGGCGTCCCGGCGCCGCAACGCTCGTTGCAACGCTCGTTGCAGCCCTGCTCACGGCTTGCGCTTCGAGCTCGAGCACGCCGACGACGACGTCGGCCCCGATGACGAACTACCGGTATGCGATCCCTGTCGAGGCGACGTCCCCCTGGCCGGAGATGCGCCACGACGAGCGGAACACCGGTGCCAGCCCGATCGTCGCCAGCTACCACGGCGACGTTCCGTGGTCGTTCCAGACGGACAAGGGCATCTTCCTGTCGGCGGTGATCGGCGGGGACGGCACCGTCTACTTCGGCTCCGCTGATACCCACTTCTACGCCGTTTCGCCATCGGGAAAGCTCGTCTGGAGGTTCAAGACCGGCAACGTCATCGACTCCGCCGCCGTGCTCGGCCGCAGCTCCGCCGGGGCGACGACGGTCACATTCGGCTCCGGCGACGGCAACCTGTACCAACTGCGGACCGGGACGACGGGGAAGAGCGCCGACCGCGTCCTCTGGCATTACCAGGCCCCGGCATCACACTCGGCCGGCCAGCAGGTGTCGTGGTGGGAGGGCAATGTGGAGCTCGCCACCGACGGCACCCTGCTCGCCGGCAACACGGGCGGTGACGCCTTTGCTCTCCATCCGAACGGGACGCTTCGATTCGAGTACCGCGCCGGCAACTCCGTGTGGACGGCCGCCGCCGTTTCTCCCGATGGCACCTCGTACTGGGGTTCGCTCAGCGCCTCGATCTTCGCCCTGGACGCCAACGGGACACCCAAATGGTCCGCCCC
This sequence comes from Acidimicrobiales bacterium, assembly GCA_036722795.1. Lineage (GTDB taxonomy): Bacteria > Actinomycetota > Acidimicrobiia > Acidimicrobiales > RAAP-2 > Bog-756. Next base: position 39,638 of record DAIMIK010000007.1, read on the forward strand.
CACCGGAGGTTTCGTCGTCGCGTCACCGGCCCTCGGGAGCGACGGAACGCTCTACGGTGCCTCCTTCGACGGCAAGGTCTACGCGATCGACCAGCAGACCGGCGCCGTCAAGTGGAACTTCCAGACGGCGGACGCCGTATATAGCTCTCCCGCGCTCCTGAGCGACGCCAGTGGGCGCACCACCGCCGTCATCGTTGCCTCCACCGACGGCTCCGTCTACTCGTTGACCCCCTCGGGACACCTCAACTGGCGGTACGACACGGGGGATGTGGTCCGCTCCTCGCCCGTGATCGGACTTGCGCCGACGGGCGATCCGGCGGGCCATATCGTCTACGTCGGATCGGGCAATGGGCGGCTGTATGCGCTCGATGCCGCAACTGGGCAGCGCCGCTGGTCCTTCGATACGACTGCCGCCCAGCAGTCGCTCCGGGACCGCAACGATCTCAACAGCTCACCGGCGCTCGGGACGACCGGCATCTACATCGGGAGCGAGGACGGCTCGATGTGGTACATGCCGTACGACTACTGCCTCCACCAGTCCGACCGCCGGTGCGCGACGGGGCCTGGCGGGACCTTCGCCCCGACGGTCACGGCGGCCTATCTCGTCACCCCCGGGGGCTCGACTGTCACTTCGACCACGGCGACGGTCTCGCCCGTGTCGGTGCTTCCGTTCCGGCTCGTCGTCCGCCGAAACGGGGTCCCGATCGACGCTGCCTTCGACGCCGCCAACCCGCCCACCGTGACGGTCACGCCACCCGTGACCCTGACCACGTCGCTGTCGGGTGATGGGAAGTACCTGTTCGCGGTGCCGGACCACTTCCTCCAGCCAAACACCCGGTATCACGTGACGATCGCCGGGAGCTACGAAATCGCGGCCCCCCCACTCGGAGACGGATCGTCGGGTACCGTGCAGACCCAGCTGACCCTGGTGACACCGCCAGGGGCCTCGAACAGGTTGCCGCTCGCCGTCGGCGCCCGCCAGGTGTCCGCCCTCCACATCACGCGCCTCGCGTTTCCGCTGCCGTCGTTCCTCCCGAGCGTCAACCAGATCGGCTTCGACAGTTACGACTGGATCGCCTCCACACTGCAGGTGTCGCCTCCCAATGCGAAGGGCGACGGTACCGTGCTCCTGTTCGTCGTCGGCGCCAGCCGTGGCCCGGACGGCCTACTGGCAGCCGACCCGGCGACTCCCTTCGCCTTCCCGCTCGAGGGCTCCTACCACGGCGACCTGATGTCGGTGTCGGCCGCCAACGTGACTCTCCCCTTCAGCTTCGGCCCGGTCCCGCTACGCCAGCTGACGTTCCGGATGCAGCTCGGCCCTGATCTCGTGGCCCAGCCGGATACCAGCGTCTTCGCCGTCGTCCACTGCAACGACGTTCCGTTCTACGGCCCGCTTCTCGAGAAGGCGACCACCCTCTGCAATCAGTCCGGCGACCTCCCGGTCAGCGGCACGTTCCTCGCCTCGGGCTACGACGCGGCCGGCGGTGCTACCACTGCTCCGCCCGGGTTGTCCGTCACCTCCGTCGAGCTGCAGCATCCCTCCACGAGCGCAGCCGGGACAGTGACCGCGAGCTTCGCACTGTCGGCCGGAATGCACTACCGGGCGGGGGCCCACGTCGTCTCCCTGGTGCTCAGCGACGCCGGCACCGGCGCGGTCGTGCCGCTCGACTACCGATCCTCGACGACCTCTTCCGCCGGGCCGAACGGGGACCTCGAGCTCACGACCCTTCAGATCCCCGCCGGCACGGTCCTGCCGGCCCGGCTGCGGGTGAACGTCGTCACGGACGCCTTCCCGATCGCAGCGCGCAACTTCTGAACCGCTGGCGGTGAAGGCCAGCAGTGGGCGGTGGGACTCAAGACCCCTTCGGGGCGATTCGCGGCGCTGATGGGTCAATGGGTCGAGGGCTCAGTCCGGATTCCCAGTCAACTTGGCTGAGGCCACGAGCCAGCGTTCTCAGCGTTTACGGCTGAGATCCCGAGTCGGCGCTCTGAGCCTGCCCAGCTGAGCCCGTGCTCGATTGTTGGTTGCCCCCGAGCTGCACCTCGGGGGCACTCACTGGAACCTGGGATCCGGCCGCGAGCTATCCGAGAATGGGGAAGCGGCGTTCTCTGGCGAGTCTGTCGAGTGCCGCCTGCATCGTGGTCGTCAGCTCCTCGTAGCAAGCACGGACAACTACTTCGTCCTCAGCCGCCGCCAAACCGTACCGAGATGACCAGTCGATTGGTTCGCACAGTTCCAGCGTGATCTTCGCAGGAAGCGGCCATGTGGGGATCCCCCCCGGAACGACACCAAAGGGCGGTCCGAGCACGAGAGGCATCACCTTGATGCGGAACATCCGGTCGAGGCCTAGACGCTTCGCGACTCGCTCCCCTCGCGCGAGCACGACGACCGTCTCATGGGCACCAATCGAGACTGCGGGAACCACGGGGACCCGTGTTCGCAGAGCGAGACGGATCACACCGAGGCGATCGCCGAACTCGATGCGGTTTCGCTCCCACCAAGGTCGAAAGACCTCATAGTCGCCACCGGGGTAGTCAATCAGAATCCCCCCACCCCGAAGTATGGCCTCCGCCTCGGCCGGCGTGGCCTCGACCGCGCCAGCTCGGGCCATCACGGGACCCACCCCTGGAAGCCCGAGGAAGAAGGAGTGGAACAGCGCGTAAACGGGCTCGTCTTCACCTCGCTGGCGCCACCACGCGGTCAACAGGACGGGAAGGTCCGGCGGCATCTGGCCTCCTGAATGGTTGCCCACCACGAGGAACGGTCCCCGCTGCGGAAGCCGCTCGAACCCCCGAACCTCTGCTCGGAAGTAGGACGCAAAACGCTCTAGGAACGGCCGTACCGCACGGAGGAACGCCGGGTCGCGGGCAGATCCCAGTGGGGCATCTGTCCTGTCGCTGCTCTCCACTGCTCATCAACTATGCACCGTGGCTGGTGCCGTGTCGACGTGGTGAGGCGAACGGGACGCGGCTGCTGATGCGGTGATCACCCTCAACTGTGGCGATGGCAAGCCGGTTGCGACTGTGTCAGCATTTCTTCCAGG
>DAIMIK010000008.1:0-4585 GCA_036722795.1 Acidimicrobiales bacterium
CAGGGCATCCAGAACCTGAAGGAGAAGGTCGACACCCTCATCATCATCCCCAACGACCGTCTGCTGACCGTCTCCAACGAGAAGACGTCGATGGTCAATGCCTTCAAGATGGCCGACGAGGTGCTCATGCAAGGTGTCCAGGGGATCACCAGCCTGATCACCGTGCCCGGCCTGATCAACACCGACTTCGCCGATGTGAAGATGATCATGAGCAACGCAGGCACGGCCATCATGGGGATCGGCTCGGCCACCGGGGAGGGTCGTTCGGTCAATGCGGCACGTGCGGCGATCACCAGCCCACTGCTCGAGGCCTCCATCGAGGGGGCACGGGGCATCCTGCTCAACATCGCCGGCGGCCCTGACCTGGGCCTGTTCGAGGTCAACGAGGCAGCAGAGATCATCCACGGCGTGGCCCACCCCGACGCCAACATCATCTTCGGCAGCGTGATCGACGAATCCATGGGGGAAGAGGTCAGGGTCACCGTCATCGCCGCCGGATTCGAACGGTGGGAGGCGCAGCCCCGGGGCGGCGCCGCGCATGTGGAGTCCACCGGACGCGAGGAGACCCGGAGCCGTGTGCTCGGGGTGGAGGCCGCCCACGAGGACATCTTCGCCGCGCCGGTGGACGAGGATCTCGACCTGGGTGACGACGAATTCGACGTGCCCTCGTTCCTTCGCTGACCCCGGGGGTCGTCTCCATCCAGCTGATCGGGGACATCCATGCGGCGTGGAGTGATGCGTCGTGGGGCGATCTTCGGCCACCGGCCGCCGAACGGGTCGATGGGACCGAGCTGGCCCGGCTGGTCTCGGAGGTGAAGCGAGCGGGAGGGCACCCCGCGCCGGTCGGCGAGGTCCACTGGTTGGAGCAGGTGCACGGGACCGCCGTGGTGCTTGTCGGCGCCGATGCGCCCGTCGGCAGGCCACCCGACGGCCCGGGCCGGACGATGACGGCGACCTTTGCCGGACAGGGCGACGCCCTGGTGTCGGCGACCCCGTCGGCATGCCTGGCGGTGCTCACCGCCGACTGTGCCCCGGTCGCGCTCGGGAGTGGGGAAGGGGTCTTCGCCGCCGTCCACGCAGGGTGGCGCGGGCTGGCGGAGGGGGTCGTGGAAGAAGCTGTCGGAGCCATGCGGACGAGAGGAGCCACCGAAGTGGTCGGTGCACTCGGCCCGTGCATCCACTCCGAGTGCTACGAGTTCGACGATGGCGACCTGGCCCCGGTGGTCGGGCGCTACGGCCCAGGCGTCCGTGGCCGCACGCCGGCCGGCCGGCCGGCGCTGGACCTCCCCGCCGCGGTGTCGGCGGCCCTGGCCGCCGCAGGGGCGACGCAGATCCCGGGGGTGGGAGCGTGCACCGGATGCTCGCCGGGGTACTTCTCGCACCGGGCCAGGGGCGATGCCGGGCGCCAGGCCCTGGTCGTGTGGTCGGCCGACGGGATGCCCGTAGGATGACGCCGACGCCTGGTGGGATGGAGCCGGTCGGGTTCGCCGAGCGCCTCGACGCCATCCGACGCCGGATCGCCTCCGCGTCGGGTGATCCCGCCTCGGTCCGGCTGGTGGCGGTGACGAAGGCGTTCGGCGTGGACGCGGTCCGGACCGCTCTCGATGCCGGACTGACCGATATCGGTGAGAACTATGCGGACGAACTGGTCGCCAAGGCCCGCGAACTGACGACGGGCCCGGAGGCCGGTGCCGGCGGGGAGGTGGGCGAGGTCGCAGGGGAATCCGCACGGGAGGCCGTCCCCCCGGCAACGGAGGTGCGGCCGGAACCGGTGTGGCACTTCCTCGGGGCAATCCAGCGCAACAAGGTCGCCCGGCTCGCCCCGTTGGTGTCCTGCTGGCAGGCGGTCAGTCGTGTGGAGGAGGGTCGGGCCATCGCCAAGCGCCACCCCGGTGCCATGATCCTCGTCCAGGTCGACGTGGCCGGGCTGGCAGGTCGGGGCGGGACTCCTCCCGACCAGGTCGAGGCGTTGGTGGCGGCGCTGAGGGACGAGGATCTCGACGTCGCCGGGCTGATGGCAGTGGGTCCCCCCGGACCGCCGGAGGAGTCGCGAGCCGGGTTCCGGTTGGTCTCCACCCTGGCCGACCGGCTCGATCTGGCCGTTCGGTCCATGGGCATGTCGGACGACCTCGAAGTGGCTGTGTCCGAGGGCTCGACCATGGTCCGGCTCGGCCGTGCCCTGTTCGGCCAGCGGCCCACCAGGCCAGGGCAGGTGGAGACGCACCCGGGTCCCCTCTGACGGCTGCCGGGGCGAACCAGGCCGGCACGGGGGAGCATCCTGGCGTTCTGCAGGCTGTTCCGCCGTTCCACCCGCTGCCGATGCCAGGCACTACGCTGTGACCAGGAGGAAACGATGCCAGCTTCGTTTATGAAAAAGACCATGGCCTATCTGGGTCTTGTCGACGACGACTACGACGACTACAACGACTACGAGTCGCGGTCACAGACGGCTGTCGGCCGAACGGGCCAGCGGTCCGTGGCAACCGACGACGCCGACGAGTCGCCGCTTCCGGCCCCCAAGCCGCGTATCCGCACGCTGAGCCGGGACGAGACCAATGGAGCGGTGCCACCCGCACCGCCGGCACCGATGGGGACGCGGACGGCGGTGGGAACGTCGTCGGTGCGGCCCATCTCCCAGGACCCCGCCGGCGCTCGCGTGCACATCGTGGCCCCCGGGCGGTTCGCCGATGCCCAGGAGATCGCCAACCGGCTCATGAACAACCAGCCGGTCATCGTCAACATGCAGAGTGCCGATCGCGATCTGCAGCGGCGGATGATCGATTTCTGCAGCGGCGTGACTTATGCGCTGTCCGGAGGAATGGAGCGGGTGGCCGACGAGGTATTCCTGCTCACACCGTCGAATGTCAAGGTGTCGGACGAGGAGCGCCAGCGTCTCGCCGACCGTGGATTGGTCAATCCCTGACCCCTCCTCCTGCCTCCTGCCGCACGCGAAACGGGGAGTGATCCGGCGTGGTCGCGCTCATCGTCCTGCTCCTGAACCTGTACATCGTGGTCCTGATCGCGTACTCGGTGCTGAGTTGGTACATCGCGTACGCCCGGGTTTCCTACGACTCACCGGTCCACAAAGTCCAGAAGGTCCTGTCGGCACTGTGCGACCCCGTGCTGAATCCCATCCGGCGGATCATCCCGGCGGCGCGGGTGGGAGGGGTGGGCCTGGACCTCTCCGTGCTGGTGGTCTTCCTGTTGATCGACATCATCCTGATCCCCGTGCTCACCAGGTGATAACGGGGATCGGGGGACGTGTTCGCCGGCGTCCCGCGAAACTCCCGACTTGATCCCCTGATCCTCCTGGTTCCGCCGCTAGCATGGTCGACATGGATGCTTCCCAATCTGCCCTCGACTCCCTTCGGACCGTCGAATTCCGTGAGACGCTCAAGGGGTACCACCGGGACGATGTCGACGAGTACCTCGAGAAGGCTGCGGTCGAAGCCGAAGGACTCCAGGAGCAACTCCGCCAGAACGGAGAGCGGCTCCGTCAGGCCGCCGAGCGCATCTCCCAGCTGGAAGCCGAGCTCGAGCGGAAGCCCGAGCCCGAGCGGGTCGAGCCGGCGGTGCCCGACGACACCCTGCAGCGGACGCTGCTGCTGGCCCAGAAGTTCGTCGACGAGACCAAGGCCGACTCGGAGGCCCAGGCGGCACGGGTCATCGCGGAGGCGGACGCCAAGGCGCGGCTGCTGACCGACGAGGCCCAGGCCCAGGCCTCGAAGATCGCCACAGAGTCGGAGGAGCGCCTCCGGGGTGAGATCGAGCGCCTCGAAGGGGCACGGAGCAAGCTCTCCCACGAAGTGGAGAGCATGTCGAGGCATCTCGAGAGCGAGCGCCAGCGCTTGCGCAACGCCTTGGGCGACATCTTGAAGTGGGTAGACGACAATGTCCACCCGCTGCCCACCCAGTCGGATTCCCGCGCCGACGGGGAGGGTGGAGGCGATGCAGACCCCGGTCCGAGCAGTGGAACGGGGCCGGCCTCATCGCCGTCTGAGGGCAATCGGCCGGTTGCCGGACATCCCCAGGACTCCCAGTCCCCCCGGACAGCGGGCACCGGCCCGAGCGGCGACGTGGACCAGATGCGGCCCACCGGGGTCGCGCCCCAGCCGGCCGCCACCAACTCGCCGCTTCCGTTGTAGCAGGCGACCCCCCCAGCCCCCCCAGTCGGGCACCGTAGGCCCTCCTCCCACCCTCGTCGTCGGGTCGCCCGGCTGCTTGAAGCCGGTGATCACACCGGTATGGTCCCTGGGGCACGCTGCCGGCACGTGGATTGCCGCACGACGCTCGGCACGATAGGGTCACCCGCTCATCAGCTGGTCGGGGACAGCCCGGATCCGCGGCATCCGGTCGGATGTGACGAAGCGACGTAGACACGCGTGGATCCCTGAAGGAGGTCGATGTGACGGCAGCAAAGAAGTCGGCGGCACCCAAGAAGGCGGCTCCCGCGAAGAAGGCGGCGGCACCGGCCAAGAAGAGCGCCCCGGCAGCCAAGAAGGCTGTCCCCGCGGCCAAGAAGAGCGCCCCGGCGGCAAAGAAGGCGGCGGCACCGGCCAAGAAGAGCGCCCCGGCGGCAAAGAAG
>DAIMIK010000008.1:4685-42653 GCA_036722795.1 Acidimicrobiales bacterium
CGGCGGCACCGGCCAAGAAGAGCGCCCCGGCGGCAAAGAAGGCGGCGGCACCGGCTAAGAAGGCTGCTCCTGCGGCCAAGAAAGCGGCGCCGGCGGCCAAGAAAGCGGCGCCGGCGGCCAAGAAGGCGGCGCCGGCGGCCAAGAAGGCGGCGGCACCGGGCACGACGGCCTCTCCCGAGGCGAAGAAAGAGGTGGCCGCCAAGAAGGCCGCCAGCCCTCCGGTACCGCCGAAGCGCCCCACGGTCGGCCCGTACGCCAAGGAGGCCAAGTTCCTCGAGGAGCAGCGAGTGCTGCTGCTCGAGGAACGCGAAACCCACATGGAGCAGTCGGTCGACCTGCGAGCAGAAGCCGACTCGCTGGCCCTCGAGCGTGAGCCCGGGGACGTCCAGTTCGACGAGGAATCGGGGGAGGGTGGCACCGTGACCGTCGATCGCGAACGGAACCTGGCCCTCTCAGTCCAGGCGGGGCTGGCTGTCGAGGAGATCGACGACGCGCTGAAGAAGATCGAGCGGAAGACCTACGGCGGTTGCGAGCGATGCCACCAACCGATCCCGAAGGCCCGACTCCGGGCCCTGCCCTTTGCCAGGCTGTGTGTGGCATGCAAGAGCGGTGGCCTGTCACGACGCTGACCAGTGAGCCGGCTGCGGTGACCGATCGCCCGGATCACCAGAACGGCGCCTGGCGCCTGGCCGTGGCCGTGGCCGTCGTCCTCGCCGTGGTCCTGGTCGACCAACTGACCAAGTGGTGGGCCGTCGACCGCCTGCCCACGGGACCCATCCACGTGATCGGGACCGTCGATCTGGAGCTCTCGCTGAACACGGGCTCTGCGTTCAGCCTCCTGACCGGTCAGACAGCCCTGGTGATGGTGGTCGCCTTCGCTCTGGTCGGCGTCCTGCTGGTGATGGTGTGGCGGGCCCCGACACTCGGCCGGGCGGCCATCCTCGGCCTCATCCTCGGCGGTGCGCTGGGAAACCTGTCCGATCGCCTGTTCCGGGCTGACCACGGCGCGGTGGTGGATTTCATCGCGCCACACTTTTGGCCGACCTTCAACGTCGCCGACTCGTGCATCGTGGTCGGTTGCCTATTGCTGCTGGTGTCCCTGATGCGTGGATCGAGGGCCCGGTGAGCGTGTTGACCGTGACGGTACCGGCCTCCCTCGACGGTGTCCGGGTCGACCGGGCGGTGGCACTCCTGGCCGATCTGTCGCGGTCGTCGGTCAACACCCTGGTGGCCGAGGGCCGGGTCCAGGTCGATGGCCGCACGGTCCGGAGCCGGAGCACGGCGCTGCGACTGGGCCAGGAGCTCCAGGTGGACCGGATGGAGGCCCACGCACCCACTGGTCCGGAGGCGGATCCATCGGTCGTGTTCACGGTGGTCCACGCCGACGCGGACGTCATCGTGGTGGACAAGCCGGCAGGACTGGTGGTGCACCCGGGCGCAGGGCATCGCAGCGGCACCCTGGTCCACGGGCTGCTTGCGGACTTCCCCGATCTGGCCTCGCTTCCCGATGCCGTCGGCGCCGATCGCGACCGCCCGGGGATCGTGCACCGGCTCGACCGTGGCACATCGGGCCTGATGGTGGTGGCCCGCACGCCCGAGGCCTACCGCTCACTCGTGGCCCAAATGGGAGCGAGGAAGGTATCGCGGATCTACCGGGCGCTGGTGCTGGGCACCGTCGAGGAGGCGTCCGGCATCGTGGACGCCCCGATCGGCAGGTCGGTGAGCTCGCCGACCAGGATGGCCGTCTCGCGCAAGGGCAAGGAGGCCAAGACGCGCTATCGCGTCGAGCGGCGGTTCAGCGAGCCCGCTCCGACCACGCTGGTGTGGGCCTCGCTCGAGACGGGCAGGACCCATCAGATCAGGGTCCATCTCTCGGCCATCGGCCATCCTGTCGTGGGCGACGAGATCTACGGCCGGGGGAGGTCTCTGCCGGGGGCCTCCATCACCCGCCCGTTCCTCCACGCCCATCGACTGGCATTCGAACACCCCGGCTCCGGCGAGCTGATGTCCTGGGCCTCGGAACTGCCGACGGACCTGAGCGACCAGCTCTCCGCACTGGCCCACTGAGCCCCGGGACCGGGCGGCCGGCACCCACGGGGCGGTTCGCTCCTCAGGCAGCCTCGTGGGCGGCTTCGAGCATCTCGCTGTCGGCCAGGATCTCGAGCGCCTCGGCCTCGGCCTGGCGGACCTTGCGTACACCGATTCCCAACCGCTCGGCCGTGGTCTGCAGCGAGGCGGGATCGTTGCCGTCGAAGCCGAACCGGTGACGGATGACCTCACGCTGGAGATCGGTGAGCCGATCCACTGCCTTGCGCACCAGGTCGAGGGTGAGCTCCGAGGCGACCACGTCCTCGAAGTCGCTGAGGTCGGTCGACACCAGGTCACCGAGGGTGGCGGTCGAATCAGTCGTCGCCGGTTGGTCGAGGCTGGCCACGACCCGGGCCACCTGGGACAGGTCGGACCTCACCTCGGCACTGGTGTTGGTCGCATTGTCCAACTCTGCGTCGGTGGGTGGGCGCTGCAATTGGTGGGTCAGCTCCCACAGTGCGGCATCCACCTGCTGATTGCGTTCGGCCACCTCCATGGGCAACCGGATGGTCCGGCCGTGCTGCTGGACCGCCCGCTGCAGCGACTGGCGGATCCACCAGGTGGCATAGGTGGAGAAGCGAAAGCCCCGCTGCCAGTCGAACTTGTCGACGGCACGCATCAGCCCGAAGGTGCCCTCTTGGATCAGGTCGGGAAGATCCACGCCCCGGTCCTGGTAGCGGCGGGCCCAGTGGACCACCAACCGCAGGTTCGAGCCCGCCATCTCGCGGCGGGCCCCCTCGTTGCAGTCGGCCACCCGATTGGCCAATTCGGTCTGGGCGTCGTGGTCGGGGAGAGGGTGGTGGTCGAGGTCGCGGAGGAAGAGCCCCAGGCTGTCTGCTTCAGAACCCCGGGTTCGATTCGTGGGCACCGTACGCGGGGTCCGGGAAACCGGTCCGCCCTCGGTCGGGCCATTCGACGGCGGCTGGCCCCCCCCGGGCGCGACCGTTGCTTGCTTCTCCCTGGTCACAGCACGTGTCGTCATCCCTCTCCTCACTCATCGTCATAGGGCCGACGCCCTATCCAACGCCGAGGGCGCCCTGGACATTCCATGGTCGCCATTCGAGCAGCAGATACCGTCTGACCAGCCAGAATCGACCTGCACGGTTTGCGCACCCTGTCTTCGGAGTGATCGGCTGTCCGGATGAGCCATCCTCGGCAACGCTGCCTGTTGATCCGCCACGGCGAGACGGAGTGGAGTCTCTACGGCCGCCACACCGGGCGCACCGACCTCCCCATGCTCCCGGTCGGGGAGGGACAGGCCCGGGCGCTTCGGCCGGAAGTGGCCGCCGAATCGCTCTCCCTGGTGCTGACCAGCCCCCTCCGGCGGGCCCGTGAGACCTGCGAGCTCGCCGGCCTCCGTCCGGAGCCGGTGGTCGAGGCGGACCTCCTCGAGTGGGACTACGGCAGCTTCGAGGGCCGGACCACGGTCGACATCCGGAAGGAACGGCCGGGATGGAGCCTGTTCGACGACGGTGCCCCCGGTGGGGAGTCGGCCGCCGAGGTGGGGACGCGCGTCGATCGGGTCATCGCCCGGGTCCGGGCCGAGCCCGGTGACGTCGCCTGCGTGGCCCATGCCCACGTGCTCCGCGTGCTGGCTGCCCGATGGCTCGGCCTCGAGCCCACGGCCGGGCGCTACTTCGTGCTGGGGCCGGCGTCGATCAGCGTGCTCGGGTGGGAGCGTCAGCAGCCGGTCGTCCTCCAGTGGAACCGGTGTTGACCGGAGCCAGGTCGGGCGGTGGACCGGAGCATCGGCGGTCCTCGGCGGGAGAACCGTCGTGACGCTCGGATCGAGAGGGGCAGCCGGGGGGATCGGCGCCGCCGCCCCGGCCGTCCCGTGGGGCACCCTCGGGGCACGCAGCGGCGCCGTGCAACCGCCGGCTTGTAGGGTCCGACCATGGCGACCAGCGGAAGGCACCCCGGGGGAGACCTGTTGATCGCCGCACCCAGCGTGCCGGGTGCGGCGGGGCAGACGGGCACCGGTGGCTGAGCCGGCCGAGGTGTCCCTGCCGGCAACACTCCGCCAGGCCGTGCGCACCGAGTTCGTCCTTGCGTTGCGGCCGCCCTTCGAGAGCCTCGTCACGGTGGCCGTCAACGGCGCCCTGATGAGCTCGTCCTGGTTCTTGCTGCCGACGGACCTGAAGGACAAGGTGTTCACGCTGCACGGAACGTTGGCCTTCGCCCTGGTCCTCGCTGCATGGATGTACTCAGACGTGCCGGCAACCAACGTGCTGGGGCCGGACGCGCGGCGAGTGACGGCGGCCATCGACGACCCGTTGGCCCTCGGGAGGTTGCTGTGGGCCAAGAGCATCTTCCTCTGGTTGGTGGTGACACCGGTCTGCCTCGTCGTCACCCTGTTCACCGGGATCTTCACCCACGATCTGCTGGCCACGCTGTACACCGTCATCTGGATCGGGGTCGTTCCCTTCGGCGTGCTCGCGATCGCTGCGTGGGTCGGAATCCTCCACCCGTACCACCCGATGCCGTTGCGCTTCCGATGGGAACATCGTCGACCCACATGGCGGATGCTCGGGCGCTGGATCGCACTGGTGGTCACGCCCTACGGCCTCGTGCCCCTGCTGGCCGTGGCCCTGATGGCGCCGTCGCTCCTCCTGTGGGGCCTGACCTCGCCCCACGGGATCTCGCAGAGGCTGCCCGACAACGACCTCGGATGGGGTGTCGCTCTGGCCTGCGCCTTGGCGGCCGTGGCCACGTTCGGTGGCCGCTGGGTGGGCATTCGCCTGGCCCGGCGCCGCCGGGTGAGGCTGCTGGCATTCCTCGCCGATCCGACCCGGGGTTGAACAACCGGGGCGGCAGCGGGGTCCTTCACGTGAAGATCCCCAACTGAGAGGCTTGTCGCCATGGCACCTTCGAGCATGCCGGGTCTCGGGACCTTTGCGCCCTCCCATCTGGTCAGGACCGGCCTTCGTGCCGCGCTGAGCACGACGCTGCTGCTGGGGCTCTACTACGTGGTCCCGATCGCGCACCGCCCCCATGCATCCATCGCCCTGCGCCTGTCGGCAGGGCTGGCGTTCTTCGTCGCCGTCCTCGTCAACGAGATCCGCCTCATCTCGAAGCACGATCGCCCGATGCTGAGGGCGGCTGTGACCATGGCCACCGTCATCCCGCTGTTCATCGTGATCTTCGCCTGGATCTACCTGGTCATGGCGCAATCGGACCCGGCTGCGTTCGGAGGGCGGCTGGATCGCACCTCGGCCCTGTACTTCACCGTCACCGTCTTCTCGACGGTCGGGTTCGGCGACATCACGCCGAGGACGGACCCGGCGCGGGCCGTGGTCATGGTCCAGATGCTCGCCGACCTTGCCGTCATCGCCGTCGTGATCCGGTTGATCCTCGGGGCCGCCTCCCGCGGCATGGCCCGCCAGGTGGAGTCCGCGGAGCAGGAGTCCGCGGAGCAGGAGTCCGCGGAGCAGGAGTCCGCGGAGTAGGAGTCCGCGCAGGAGCCAGTCGTCGACCCTTCACCGGCGGGCCCTGTGAACCCCCCAGACGAAGTAGGCGATCGGTCCGACGAAGTTGATGCCGATGACGATCGCCCAGCACCACTTGGGCCCCCGCACCTGGCCGCGGGCCCGCCGAGCCAGGTCTGCCCAGGCCACCACGGCCAGCGTCAGCTGGATGCCGGAGGCAACGGCGAGCGCCTGTTGTCGGCGGGGCGGAAGATCCCTCCAGCGCCGGCCTCCCCGGTGCGCGCTGCGTTCCATGGATCCATATGGCCACGCAACGGGGTCTCGCCGCCAGGGCCGAATGGCCCGGGCGACCCGGACGACCCCGGGTCGCCGACCGAGCTGGCAGGGTGGGAGTGCCGTACCGCGTCGGCGGGGTCAGCCTGAGCCGTACTGCAGCGACCCCGGCGTGGTCAGCACCTCACCCGTCTCGAGCCACGTCTTCAGACCGGACAGGATCATCGGCCAACCGCCGTAGAGCTCGGCGCTGGCACCTTCACGCAGCCGGTCGTGGGTCAACATCAGCCGACAGGTGTCCTCGATGGGCTTGATCTCCCAGGTGACCCTCGATGCGCCTTCGCCCTTCACCTCGTCACTCCAGAGTGCGACCATGGTGTGGACGAGCCGGCGAGGCGGGTCGACCTCGAGGACCTCGCCTTCGCCGAGCAGTACGCCGGCTGTCGGGGCACCCAGCTCCAACCGCGATCCGAGGCTCCAGTCCGACGTGACCCCGGCGCCGAAGTTGTACTTGCCTCTGATCTCCGGATCGATGATCGCCTCCCAGAGGCGCTCAGGGGTGGTCCGGATGTAGAACTCGAACAGCTTTTCCATCTGGCTCTCCATTCTGTGCTCGAGTTCGCTGACTGCAGCGTCCCGGGGCTCGGCGTACCTGCTCGGTCATCGGTCAGTGGGTGGGCCCGCCTCCGGTGGTGGGTTGGCGGTCCACCGGCCGGTGCGGCTCGAGGGACTCCCCGCGGAACAGCCGGCGAGGGCCGGTCCAGCGGGCCGGTGGGGAGTTGAGCGAGGCAGCCAGGGCATAGGCGACGCTCTCGTAGTTCACCCTCCAGCCCCGGAAGTGCGACCAGGCATCCTTGGGGGGCCGGGAGGTCGGGTAGCCGATCTCCCGCAAGTGGGTGCAGGCGGCGTCGAACTCCGCTTCGGGAAGCATGATCGGGTCGTCGGGGCTCGGGTCGGGATCGAACGGGATACGGGTGACCAGGGCGATGCCGGCGCGCCCGCCCGGCTCTCGAGCAGGTGACCAGGGTCTCGCGGCGGTTGTAGGCGCCGTAGAGGGTGGGGAGGTAGGCGATCTGCAGTGCCACCAGGACCATTCCGGTGCCGGCCGCCACGAAGTCGACCAGGTGGGACCCGGCGCTGTGCCCGAGTGTGAATCCCAGGGTGAAGACCGACGAGCCGGACTCTGCGAATGCGCTGTCGACGGTGGGGCTGCCGATCCCCCAGTTGATCAGGGCGAATCCCACGACGGCCACGGTCAGCCAGCTGGCCAGGAGCACCACCAGGGCCACCGGCTCGGAGAGGGCCAGGATGCGGTCCTTGGACGGGTAGCTGCGGGCCAGGCGCGAGATGCGGCGGAAGGTCGCCCGCACGACGCGCATCGGGAAGCCGGCCAGGCCGGAAGCCGAGCGCGGCACGATCAGCACGGTGATGGCGATGACCGTGTTGATGACGAGGATGGCGATCCCCGCCATCAGGCCGACGATGCGGGCCGCGTTCATCCCGCCGTCAGTGGCTCATGGGCGCGGCACCGGATGAGGCGGGTTCAGCCCGCGCTCTGGCGGAGGGCGGGCACCTTGCCCTGGGCCCGGGCCACCATGTCCGCCAGGTTGAACGACTCGAGGTGGGTACGCATGTGTTCGCCGACATCGGCCCACACGGTGAGCAGGACGCACTGGCCCTCGTGATCGCAGGCGCCGTTCTCGTGGGGGAGGCCGAAATCACCGGCCACGATGGGGCCGTCGACGGCGGAGACGATTTGGGACAGGGTGATCTCCTCGGGGGGCCGGGCCAGTACGTAGCCACCCCCGACGCCGCGCTTGGAGCGGACCAGGCCGGCACCCTTCAGCGCCAGAAGGATCTGCTCGAGATAGGGCTGGGGAAGCCCGGTGCGCTCGGCGATGTCCCGGACCGCGGTGGGCCCGTCCCCCTCGGTATGGAGCGCCAGCGACAGCAGCGCCCGGCTGGCATAGTCACCTCGGGTCGAAACCTTCACAGGCCCATGCTATTGCCTGGGCCTGTGCCGCTGGACTGATGCCGTCGAGCGCCGGTGCGGGCACGCTCGGCCGGATGCCACCGCGAGATGGTCAGCGCGCCCCAAGTTTTCCGGCGGCCAGGTCCTCGGCCATGGCCCAGCCGAACATCACCAGTCGACCACCTGACAGCACCTCGACGCTTTCGAAGAAGCTGGCCATGGTCGCGTCGGGCTGCGCCTTGGGGCTGGAGAAATCGAACCCCCCGGCCTCGTTGCCGTCTCCGGCCACGACGAACGTCCGGTCGTCGATGCGGCCGTCCGCCCCGAATCTCTTGGCCAGTCGCCGACCCCACGCCCGCTCCTCCCCGGTGACCTTGTGATCGGGACCAGGGACGACGTCGGTCAGCCCGGCGAAGGCCCGGAATCCCTCGGGTCCGAGCAGGCGGGTGCCCACCAGGACGTCCTCGTCGGGGAAGGCCAGCAGGGCCCGTCGGTACTTGTCGCCCATAATGGCGCGCAGGACAGTATCGGCTCGGGACGTGCGGTCCACCGTGGCCAAGCCGATCAGCAGGGACGGCGTACCACCGATGCGCTCGAGGGTAGAGAAGGAGTAGCCCCTGAGCTTGGATCCCTCGCGGGCCCGGGTGACCAGCACCCATTCCTCGCGCTGTTTCGACAGGAAGCCGATATCGAATCGGGGTTCTCGTTCGGCGCACAGATCGGCCATTTCGGCCAACTCCGCGTCACTGATCGACGTGCAATCCTTGGTCTCCACCTGGATGGACATATGCCGTTCCGTACTCCTCGGTCTTCCTGCGGTACCAACCGCCGGCCCTGGTCTGTCATAGAGCCCCGTCGACCGCCGGGCCGGAGGGCCAGACGGATCTGCGGGCCTCCACGCCAGGAGCCGTCCACCGATTTTACGGGATTTGGAGCCGCCTGTCGTATCCGGCCCCTTCCGCCGCTCCCGACGAGGGTGGAATCGGGGCCCGGCGGAGGCTCCGCAGCCCCGAATACGGGCGGTCCGGACGACGGAGGGGCGGGGTCAGCCCTGGATGGCGTTGGGCCCGAGCAGCACCCGGAGCTCGCCGACCAGACCGCGGCGGCTGTCCACGTTGAACTCCGGCGGCAGGCGCAGCACCTTCCCCCCGACGTGCAGGAAGACCGGGGAATCGCCGGGGTGCTCGGCGAGGAGGCGCTTCAGACCATCCACCGTTCGGTCGGTAAGGGTGTTCAGCGGAAGGGAGATCCTCAGGTCGGCCGATCCGTCCACGGCCAGCTCGGGGCGCTTGACCTCCATGCACACCAGCTTGAGGCGGTCGTCACGCAGATCCACCCGGGCCTTCAGGACGACGACGGCGTCGTCGTCGAGCAGAGCGCCGTACTCGGCCATGGTCTTCGGGAAGACGAAGGTCTCGATGGATGCGTTGAGATCCTCCAGCACGAAGGTGGCCATCAGGTCGCCCTTCTTCGTGTAGCGCCGAGTCAGCTCGGTGACGACACCACCGATCACGCGCATCTGTCCCTCGCTGCCGTAGGCGCCGCCGGAGCCACCGCTGGCTTCGGGGTCGACGTCACGGAGCTCGGCCAACGTGCAGTCGGTCAGGCGGCCGAGCGAGGCCTCGAGACCCATGAGGGGATGGTCGCTGATGTAGAGGCCGAGCATCTCCTTTTCGAAGGCCAGGCGCTGCGGCTTACCGAACTCGGTGTCGGGGATCGGCACCCGGGTGTCGGCGAACCCTGTGGCCTGGCCGTCGGTTTCGGGCTCGAGGGTGGCGAAGAGCGACACCACCCCGGCATCGTGCTCGCGTCGGCGCTCCAGGGTGCGGTCGACGATGTCCTCGAACACGAGGCACAGCCCCTGGCGGGGATGGCCGAGCGAGTCGAATGCGCCGGCCTTGATCAGCGACTCGATGGTGCGCTTGTTCAGGACCTGGGGATCCACCCGTTGGCAGAAGTCGTAGAAGTCGATGAAGGGGCCGTTGCGCTCGCGTTCGGCGACGATGTGGGACACCAGCCCCTCGCCCACGTTGCGAACCGCGGCCAGGCCGAAGGTGATGGCTCCGGGGCTGTCGCCCTGCTCGCCGAGTGTCCCCTCCCCGCCGGAGAAGTCGGCGGCGAAGTCGGACAGCGAACGGTTGACATCGGGAACGAGCACCTCGATGCCGAGCGAGCGGCACTCGCCGAGGTAGACCGCGGTCTTGTCCTTGTTGTCCTTGACCGAGGTGAGCAGGCTGGCCAGGTACTCGACCGGATAGTGGGCCTTGAGCCAGGCGGTCTGGTAGGCGATGAACCCGTAACCGTAGGAGTGCGACTTGTTGAAGGCGTAGTCGGCGAACGGCTCGATGATGTCGAACAGCGCGGTGCCAAGAGGCTCTCCGTACCCCTGGGCGACGCATCCGGCCACGAACTTCTCCCGCTCGGCCTGGATGAGGGCGCGGATCTTCTTGCCGCACGCCTTCCGCAGGTTGTCGGCCTCGGCCAGGCTGTACCCGGCGAACTTCTGGGCGACCCGCATCACCGACTCCTGGTAGATCATGAGCCCGTAGGTGTCGCTCAGGATCTCGGCGAGGTCCGGATGGAGGTAGGTGACCGCCTGGCGACCGTTCTTCCGGTCTGCATAGTCGCGGTGCATGTTGGCTGCCATCGGCCCCGGTCGGTACAGGGCGACCAGGGCGGCGACGTCGTCGAACGTGGTGGGGGCCAGCGAGCGCATCAGCGAGCGCATGGGTCCGCCCTCGAGCTGGAACACACCCATCGAGTCGCCGGTGCGCAGCATGGCGAAGGTGGCCGGGTCGTCGAGCGGGATGCTGTCGATGTCGGGTCGGGATCCGGTCGAGATCTCGATCAGGTCGAGGGAACGCTCGATGACCGACAGGTTCCGCAGACCGAGGAAGTCCATCTTCAACAGACCGAGGTCCTCGACGCCGTGCATCTCGTACTGGGTCACGATGGGGGCATTGTCCGGATCGTTCCCGTCCGGCTTGCGCTGCACGGGGACGTACTCGGTGAGGGGCTCGTCGGTGATGACCACCGCCGCAGCGTGGATACCGTCCTGGCGCCTCAGGCCCTCGAGCCCCTTCGCAACGTCGATGACCCGCTTGGCCTCGGGGTCGGTGTCGTACATGGTCCGCAGTTCGCCGGCTGCGGCAAATCCGTCATCGAACCCATCGGTGCGGGCCAGGCAGGCCGCCAACGGGGTGTCGCGGCCCATCAGCAGCGGGGGCATGGCCTTGGCGATCTTGTCGCCCACGATGTAGGGGTAGCCGAGCACCCGGGCTGCGTCGCGCACCGCGGCCCGCGCCTTGATGGTCGAGAACGTGACGATCTGGGCGACGTGGTCCGACCCGTACCGATCGGCGGCGTACTTGATCATGTCGCCGCGGTACCGCTCGTCGAAGTCCATGTCGATGTCGGGCATTTGGATGCGGCCCGGATTGAGGAACCGCTCGAAGAGAAGGTCGTACCGGATCGGGTCGAGATCGACGATCTGGAGGCAGTAGGCCACGCAGCACCCTGCGGCCGATCCCCGACCGGGCCCCACCCGGATCCGTTGGGAGCGGGCGAACCGGATGAGGTCCCAGACCACCAGGAAGTAGGCGGAGAAGCCCATGTCGGCGATGACCCCGAGCTCATAGTCGAGGCGGGTCATCACCCCGGGGGGGATGGGGAGGCCGTACCGCTCCTTCGCCCCTTCGATGCTCAGATGGCGCAGATAGGCGGCCGCCCGCTCCTCGTAGGTGTCCCCGGTGAACTCGTCGGGAACGGGGAAGCGCGGGAGGCTCGGCCTGCCGAAGTCGATCTCCACGGTGGCGCGCTCGGCGATGAGCAGGGTGTTGTCGCACGCCTCGGGGAGCTCGGCGAAGAGGTGGCGCATCTCGGCGGCCGACTTCAGGTAGTGCTCCTCCCCCTGGAATTTGAAGCGCTTCGGGTCGTCGATGAGGGCGCCGGTCTGCACGCACAACAGTGCGTCGTGGGCGACGTGGTCCTCGCGGTGGGTGTAGTGGCTGTCGTTGGTGGCGAGCAGCGGGGCGCCGATGCGGCGGGCGATCTCGACCAGTGCGGGGTTGGTCTTGTGCTGCTCGGGAAGACCGTGGTCCTGCAGCTCGACGAACAGGTTGTCCCTGCCGAAGATGTCCTGCAGCCGCGCCGCCAGGGCCTCGGCCTTGATCCTGTCGTCGGCCAGAAGGGCCTGGAGCACCACCCCGCCGAGGCACCCGGTGGTGGCGATCAGGCCGGTGCTGTGGCGGGCCAACAGCTCCCAGTCGAGCCGGGGCTTGTAGTAGTACCCCTCGAGATAAGCGGCCGAGGACAGCTTGAGCAGGTTCTTGTACCCCTCGTTCGACTCGGCCAACAGGGTCAGGTGGTAGTAGAGCTTCTCGCCGCCGGCCACGTCGCCGCCGGTGTCATCGACCTTTCCCCTCCGGACCGGGCGCTCGCGGCGTGACTCTGCGGCCATGTAGGCCTCGGTCCCGATGATCGGGTTGATGCCCGCTTTCCGGCAGGCGGCATAGAAGTCGAGGACCCCGTACATGTTCCCGTGGTCGGTGATGCCGAGGGCCGGCTGGCCGTCGGCCACGGCCGCTTCCACCAGGTCGTTGACGCGGGCAGCCCCGTCCAGCATCGAGAACTCGGTGTGGGTGTGCAGATGTGTGAACGACCGTGTTGCCACCTGGCCGGCGCCTTCCTCGATGGTCTCGTCCCCGCCGTGGGGGTTCTCCACAGGGTGTGGACGAGTTACAGCAGTGTTATTCCGACGATAGCGCGCCGCGACGCCGCCCGGGGAGGTCGCCACCGGATCCCCGACGGGCGGCAGGTCTCGTCAGAGGTAGGCGCCGGGTCGACCCATGGTCGGATCGCCGCCGCTCGGCAGCGATCGCTGGCGCATCTCGTCGAGCTGGGCACGGGCGGCGACCTGTTGGGCCACCAGGGTGGCCTGGATCCCGTGGAAGAGGCCCTCGAGCCAACCGACCAACTGTGCATGGGCGATCCGGAGCTCGGCATCCGACGGAGTGGGGGAGTCGAAGGGGATAGAGACGCGGTCCAGCTCCGCAGCCAGGTCGGGCGACAGCCCGTCGGCCAGTTCCCGGATCGACTGCTCGTAGATCTCGCGGAGCCGGACCCTACTGGCCTCGTCGAGTGGTGCCTGGCGCACCTCGTCGAGCAACTGCTTGACCATCGACCCGATGCGCAGCAGCTTGGCCGGCCGCTCGATGGACTCGTTCTCCAGCTCTTCGCCCTCGCCTTCACCAGTGGCCGAATCGCCCCCCGGGGACCCGGGCTCGCCGGGCTCGCCGGAGGCGTCGCCGGGGGCCGACAGCACCCCGGCCGGCCGGTCGCCCTCGACGATCTCGGGACGGATGGGCACGGTCTCGACCGGATCGGGGTCCGGCGTCTTGTCTTCCATCAACGGTTCTCACCTCCGAGTGCAACCAACGGTACGAGCATTTCGTCACGTGTCAACGATCCGTGCCGGCTGGCGAGACGGCACTCGCCGGTGTCGGCCGGATCGACGAAGGCGATCGGTGCGTGAGGGATCAGGGCCACGTCGCCCAGTCGGGGCAGGAGCCCGGCGTCCACCGGCCCCCCGAACCAGCCCTCGTCGATGATCCGGTCCCGCTCCATGACCCAGGAGGTGCCACCGTAGCGGTCGGTCAGCGATCCGAGCAGGTCGTCTGTCGCGCCAGGTCGGGCATGGAGCCAGCGGAAGCGACCCTCGCCGGACAGGAACCGGACCCCGGACATGACCTCCCGCCCGAGCAGTTCGAGGCGGGGCCCGACGTCGATCTGACCGTGATCGGCGGTCACCACCAGCACGGCGCCGGGCGGCAGCTCCGCCACGATGTCCCCCACCAGCCGATCGACCGCCCGGAGCTCGGCGTCGTAGAGCTCACCCAGTCCGCTGGCATGGGCCACCTTGTCGATTCCGTCGTAGTAGGCGTAGACGAACGGCTCGCCGTCGCGCACCAGCCGCCCCACCGACACCGGCAGCGAGGAGAGCACCCTGTAGCCGTGCAGGGGGGAATTCCCCAGGTGGGCGGCGGTGAATCCGGTGCCGCCGAATTCGTACTTCGACACCACCGGGACGGGTCCCGGGGCGCCGCGGAACGAGGGGAACGGCTGGAGCTGGCGGGCGGGGACCGTTCGGCGGGCGTCGCGGGCCACGCCGCTCCCGACGGTCCAGCGCAGCACGTTGAGGACCTCACCGTCAGCGGTCATCCGGTAGCCCAACACCCCGTGTTCGCTGGGTGGCCGCCCGGTGGTGATCGATGTGAGCGCCGAGGCGGTCGTGGTCGGCGCCACCGACGTGATGCAACGGTCGATCCCTTCGGCGGCCGACAGGGTGGGCGCCAGTGTCGATCGGGCGCGGAGCTGCTCCCAACCGAGGCCGTCCACCACCAAGAGGACCACCTGTCGGGCGTGCCGGGCCGAAACGGGAAGCCAGTCGGGCTCCGGGTCGCCGGCATCGGTTGGAGCGAGGAGGCTCGGGACGACGTTGGCGATGCATGCTGCCCGGTAGTCCGGCAGGACCGGCCTGGTCGAGAGCGGGGGGGTGGAAGCGACGGACATCACCGTCGACTGTAGGCGACGCACTGTCGGCGCCCGTACCCCGGACCGGCCGGAGGGGACCAGGTCGGGGGGCGGACGGCCCCGGCCCCGGCCCCCGTCGGGGCACCCGGCTCAGCTGCGTGGCAGCAGGGCCCGCACCGTCTTGTAGCAGTGGCCCTCCCGGGGCGTGGTCACCACGGCCACCAGGTAGTGGGGCTTGAATCCGAGGGCAGCGGCCAGATCCTTTCCCTGGAGGCGGTCGCGGCGGGCCACGTCGAGGGCACGCTCGGCCAGCGGGTCCTCGACGGGGAGCCAGTTGTCGCTGCGGCCCCAGCCGAAGCGAACCCAGACCGTCCGGTCCCCGACGCGACGGAACAGGACCGGGCCCTTGGTGGGAACCAACAGCGCCAGTGAGGGTCGAAACCCGCGGAACTCCCAATAGGGGGCGGAGGCACCCGGGAAGCCGAGGACGTGCTCCTCGACCGGGGCCGCCAGCTGGTGGAGGAGTTGGCGCACCTTTCGCCCGTGGAGCGTCCCGAGGTGCCGGGGGAGCCCAGTGGCCGTCACCGCCTCGGGCTGGGCCAGATCGTCCCGCTCGGGCTCCTCGGCGAGCTGGGCCTCGACCACGTCGAACGGTGCCAGGTCCGGGCCGTGGTCCTCAGGCCAGGCCACCCGCACCCGGACCAGGGCACCCGATGCCAGGTCCACGCCGATGGTGTCCTCGGGATGGCAGGCCAGGACCAGCATGGTCAGGGACGTCCCCCCGCCCACTTCGATCCGGGCCCGATGCTTGATGGAGCGGGCGATGTCGCGAGCGGTGCCGCTGCGGGGCGTGCGTGTCGATCCCTCGCTCATGACGCCACTTCGGCCAACTGACGGTCCAGGGTACGGGGGTCGCCGGTCGGCAACCGGCACGCATGGTCCCGGCACACGTAGGCCTGGTCGTCGTCGCGGTCCTGCCAGAGCGGAGAGTCGGTGGGCTCGCCCCACGCCAGGACCGCACCGGGCAGCCAGTGGTTCCGGGCGACGTCGAGGAGGTCGGGGCGGTCGCCGGTGATGACCACCTCGGTCAGGCCGTGGAGGAGGAGGTCGGCGGTCAGCAGCGTGTGGGCGAAGGCCGTGGGGTGGCGGGAGAGGAGGTCGCCGATCATCTCGACCACCTGGCGGGCGGCGTCGGTGTACCGACGGTCACCGGTCAGGGCGCCCAGGCGGGCCAGGGACAGCGCTGCCACGGCATTGGCCGAGGGGGTGGCGCCATCGAAGAGCTCCTTGGTCCGGACGATCAGCGCCTCGGCGTCGTGGCCGGTGGTGAAGAAACCGTTCCCGTTGTCGTCGCGGAACAGGGCCAGCAGCGCCTCGGCGGTGTCGACGGCGCGCCGGGTCCAACGGGCCTGGCCGGTCAGCTCGCCCAGTCGGGTGAAACAGTCGACCAGCCAGGCGTAGTCAGTGGCGACGGCAAGGTGGCGGGCACCCCCGGCGGGCTGCCAGCTCCTCAGCCACCTTCCGTCGTCACCGACCAGATGGCGGCAGAGGAACTCGCCGATGGACACGGCCGCATCCTCCCATGCCGGACTGCCGGTGGCCGAGGCTGCCTCCGCCAGCGCCGATGCGTACATGGCGTTCCACTCGGTGAGCACCTTGCCGTCGAGGCCGGGCCGGACGCGGGCGGTGCGGGCCTCGAACAGGAGCCGTCGACCGGACTCCACCGAGGCCGGCCCCCCCAGCGGCTCCCCGACGGGACGTCTGAGGATCGAACCTCCTTCGAAGTTGCCGGCCGCGCTGACCCCGAACCACTCGGTCATCGCGGCGCAGACTTCCGCGGCAGGCGGACCGGTGCCGTCCGGGCCGACGGACACCGCTTGCGCGATCTGCTCGGGCGTCCAGACGTAGAACCTGCCCTCGACACCCTCGGAGTCGGCGTCCTCGGCGGAGTACACCCCTCCGTCGTCCCCGGTGAGGTCGCGCCCCACGTACCCGACGATCCCCTCGACGACCCGCAGGAAGTCCGTCCGCCCGGTGACCTGCCATCCGTGGAGGAAGGCCCGGAGCAGGCCGGCCTGGTCGTAGAGCATCTTCTCGAAGTGGGGGACCAGCCACTCGGTGTCGGTCGAGTAGCGGGAGAATCCCCCGCCGAGGTGGTCATGGATGCCGCCGGCCGCCATGGCCTCGAGAGTCAGGACCGCCATGTGCTCGGCCCGGACGCCGGACTCCCCGCCGCGGTGGCGGAGGGAGTGGCGGAGGGCCAGGTCGATCAGTGTCGGCTGTGGGAACTTGGGTGGCGCCCCGAATCCCCCCCAGGTCGGATCGAACCGTTCGGCCAGGTCCTCCACCGCCGGCGTGAGCAAGTCGGGCGGACCTCCGCTTCCGCCGGGACCGGTTGCAGCGAACACCGACAGTGCCCCGGGGCGGGCGTGCACGACCGAGCGGGCTGCGATGGCGTCGGACAGTTCGGCTGCCTGCTCGTCCACCTCGTGCCGCCTGTGCTCCCACACATCGGTGAGGGCGGCCAGGACTGTTCGAAACGATGGCATCCCCTGCCGATCGTCCGGGGGGAAGTACGTCCCGCCGTAGAACGGCCGACGGTCGGGCGTGAGGAAGACGCTCATCGGCCACCCACCCGACCCGGCGATGGACTGGACGGCCTCCATGTAGACGGCATCGACGTCCGGCCGCTCCTCCCGATCGACCTTCACGCTGACGAAGGACGCATTCAGTGCAGCGGCCGTCACCGGGTCCTCGAACGATTCGTGGGCCATCACGTGGCACCAGTGGCACGCCGAGTAGCCGACGGACAGGAAGATCGGCCGGTCCTCCCGGCGCGCCCGGTCGAACGCCTCGTCACCCCAGGGGTACCAGTCCACCGGGTTGTCCCTGTGTTGCCGCAGGTAGGGCGACAACTCTTCCTCTGGCGTGTCTCTGATGAGGGGCACGAAGTTCCTTCTTCACTCTTCGACGGGAGAGATCGGCACTCTTCCGCCTGCAAACCTAGGGCGGGAGCATGCGGCAAGGTGCACGCCACGGTTGCCGCACCGGGTCGCGATCCGATCGCTCGGCGCACTGGCGGGCTGGGGCGTGTCCGATGTCGCGGCTGCCGAGTCCGCCGACATCGGCGATGGAGCCGTTGAGCACGCGCCGGGCGCCGAGGTGGGAGACGGCATGGTGACGGGCACCGTCCGGACTCCGTCCGACGTCGTTCTCGGGTTGGTCCAGAACCCCGACCTCAGCGTCGCCCGATCGCCGGGCCCACGGAGTTCTTGCCTCAGAACTCCAGGAGGGATCGCCGCCCGGGATACCCGGCTCATCGGAGATCGTGGTCCGGTGGTCCCTGACCGGTGACGCGGATGCTTGCCGGCTACCTCGCCCTGTGGGTGCCGCCCCGCCGGGTGATCCGCCGATCCCCGGTGCTGCGAGCGCGAGGCCGTACGCTGCGGAGGAGTGCAGGCGCTCCCCGCCTGTCCGGAAGGAGGAGCGGCGGTGGATGCACAGGTCATCCCGACACCGGCGCTCGGTCGGGCGGCGATGGCAGCACCCACCATGTTCGTGTTCACCAACCCTGCCCCCGGCGTGAACCTGCTCGATGCCAACGAGGCGGCACGGGCCGTGCAGCTCGGCATGGAGCGGGCCGATCACAACCCGCCTGCGGTGCGCGGGCTCCGGGGGTGACCGGCCATCGCCCCAGGGGTCCCGTCCAGGGTGACCCGGCACGGACCGGTGCACCGGTCCGTGCCGGACGGGAGCTGACGCGGCGGTGCGGCCGGTGCCCGCGGTGAGTCGCATGCGGCTGCGGTCCGGGGTGCGCTTCGGAGTGGCCATCGTCGTGGCCGACGCCGCCACCGTTGCCGTGTTCGGCGACAGCAGCATCGCCATGTTCGGATCGTTCGCCGTCGTCGCGTTGCTGTTCTTCTCCGACTTCGACGGATCGGCGGGCGACCGGCTCGTCGCCTTCGGCGCCGCCACGATCATCGGGATGGCGGGGGTGGCGATCGGCACCCTTGTGGCCGGGTCACTCCCCGTGTCGGTGGCGGCCACCCTGGTCATCGGCTTCGCCTCCGCCTTCACCCGGCCCCTCCGGGGCTTCTTCACCAGGAGCACGGTGGGGATCCAGCTCGCCTTCCTGCTCGCCGTCGTCCTCCCGGCGAAACCGGAGGACCTCGGCCGCTACCTCGCCAGCTGGGCACTCGGGGGTGCAGTCGCCACTGCCACCACACTGGTGGTCCTACCGCGCCGTCATTCCGGGAGGGTTCGGGCTGCCCTGGCCACGTGGTGCCGGCGCGCGGCAGTACTCGCCCGGGCCCTTGTCGGAGCGGGCGACGTCGCCGTGGCGGCCTCCGGTGTCCGCCTGGCCATGGATCGCTTGGTCGACCTGTCGGTGGGCATCCAACAGTGGCCCGGGTCCCTCACCCGCCGCATGCGGGCGCTGAACGGAATGTTCGCCACCACCGAGAGCGCCACCCTGACGATGGAGGAGTTCTCCGCGTCACCGCCGGCGCCGGACTGTCACGCAGGGCTCCTCGGGGAGGTCGCTGCCGACGCCTTCGACAACGCGGCAGAGTTCGTGGCCCTTCGGTCGGCCAAGGGCGCGCTGCCAATCCTCGACATCGAAGGGGAGCGCCGACGCGACCTCGAGCAGGTCATGGCCTGGACCGCTGAGTCAGTGGTGGCGCGACCCGCCACGGTCGTGACCGAACTGGTGCAGCACCACATGGTGCTGGTGCTGTCGATCGTGGGCGAGGTGATGCAGGGGCTAGCGTTGACCGCGGGCGGTTCGTCGGCGGGGACGTCAGCGCTCGGTGTGACGGCGGAGGCGAGCCCTGCCCAGCTCGTGCGGAGCAACCTGACCCCGCGGTCGATCTGGTTCCGGAACGCCGTGAGGGTCGGCGTCGGTGCTGCCACCGCGGTCCTCGTGGCCCGGATCCTCGGGTTGGCCGATGGGTTCTGGGTGGTGCTGGTCCTGCTCTCGCTCCTGCAGGTCAGCTTCTCCGGCAGGGGCGTCGGCCGGGTCGCGGTGCGGGCCGCCTCGGGGGCGATGATCGGCTTGGCGGTCGGTGCCGGGCTGGTGACAGCGCATCCCCCGGTGTGGGTGTTCGCCGTCCTGCTCCCGCTGGCTGCAATGGCCGCCACCGTGGGCTCCGGCATGGGCCCTGGGTGGGGACAGGGTGCCTTCTCGTTCTTCATCGTCATCAACGTCTCCCTCCTGGGATGGCCGCCGTCGCTCCGCATTGTCGCCGTTCGGTTCCAGGACGTGCTCATCGGCATCGCGGTCGCCGCCGTGGTCACCCTGTTCGTCTTCCCCCGCGGCCTCGGCGCACTGCTGGCGAACGCCGCCCGGGAGGCGCGCGCCGGTGCCGAGGCGCTCCTGGCGGCGGCCACGGGGCTCCTGGTCGATCCGGTACCCGACCGGAGTGGGTACGCGATGGTGCGCGCTCAGTGTGCCGGAGGGATCCGGCTGTTCAGCCAGGAGCTGGATGCCGTCTTCCATGCGGCCTCGGAGCGGGCACCGGAGCTCGACGCAACCACCCGCGAGGAGGCGTGGCTCCGGCAGGTGATGGTCGCCGCCGACGTATTCGACTCGCTCTCCCTCCTCGCCGACCGGCCGGCGGACGTCCCTGCGCTGGCCGAGATGCTGGCCCACCCTCCTCCGGACCGGCCGGGTGCCATCGCCACGCTCGTCTTGGAGGAGCCGGGCACCCTGGCCCGACGGCCCGGAGCACTCGTCACCACGGTATGGGCGGCGTGGTGGATCGACCATCTCGGTGGATCGGGACCGGGGCCGGTCCAGGCGGGGCAACCCGGCCACGACCCCGGGTGAGCCGGCGCCTGCCGCTCGACGCCGTCCCCGGGCGCTCGGCACGATAGGAGTGGTCGCCCGGGGCGCAGGGACACACGCCGACGGCGGGGTGTCTAGGGTGTCGGGCCATGGAGCTGCGACTGGACGGCAAGAACGCGCTGATCACCGGGGCGTCGCGGGGGATCGGACAGGCCATCGCCCTGGCCTTCTGCCGGGCGGGTGCCTCGGTCATGCTCTCCTCCCGCAAGGCCGAAGCCCTGGCAGAGTCGGCCGCGGAGATCGAGGCGGCCAAGGGCGACCGGGCGGGCGAGGTCGCCTGGAGCGTCGCCAACGCAGGGGATCCCGAGCAGGCCGACGCCTGCGTCGCGGCCACCGTCGAGCGGTTCGACTCGATCGACATCCTCGTCAACAATGCCGCCACCAACCCCTACTACGGGCCGATGATGGAGATCGACACCGGTCGGGCCGACAAGACGGTCCGGGTGAACCAGACCGGCTACCTCGAGTGGGTCCAGGCCGCGTGGCGCGCCGGCATGTCCGAGCGCGGGGGAGTCGTGCTCAACCTTGCCTCCATCGGTGGCCTGTCGGTGGAAGCGGGCATCGGCTGGTACAACGTGACCAAGGCGGCCGTCATCCACCTGACCAGCCAGCTGGCCGGTGAGCTCGGCCCGAAGGTCCGGGTGAACGCCCTGGCCCCCGGGCTGGTCAAGACCCAGTTCGCCCGGGCGCTCTGGAAACCGGCCGAGGATGCCATCTCGAGGCGGCTCCCGCTGGGGCGTCTCGGCGAGGTCGACGACATCGCCAACGCCGCGCTGTTCCTCTGCTCGGACGCGGCCTCCTGGATCACCGGGGAGACGCTGGTGATCGACGGCGGGGCGCTGTGCATCCCGAGCGGCGGGATCTCCTGACCAATCGGCGTCCGGGGGCTGACGGGTCATATCATATCATATCATATCATATCATATCATATCATATCATATCATATCATATCAGGTCGGATCGGCGGACCTTCCCGTTCGACGTCCTGGGCAGCGAGTCCACCACCACCACCTCGCGTGGCGCTGCCCACGGAGCCAGGCGAGAGGCCACCACCTCCCGGAGGTCGCTCAGGTCCGGAGGGGCGGAGTCCGGATGGGGCACGACCCAGGCGACCACCCGCTCGCCCCACTCGGGGTCGGGCCGCTTCCACACCGCCACCTCTCTGATCGCAGGATGGTCGGCAAGAACGCCCTCCACCGGCACCGGCCACACCTTCTCGCCGCCGGTGACGATGACCTCGGCCATCCGCCCGATCACCGCCAGCGTGCCGTCGGCCCCGATCGTCCCGGCGTCGCCGGTGGGCAGCCAACCGCCGGGCAACCGGGGATCGGACCCGTCCCGGTAGCACCGAAGGAGCATGGCGCCGCGCACCAGCACCTCGCTCAACGCTCCGGTCGCCCCGTCACCGATGCGGATGTCCACGCCGTCGAGGGGGTGGCCGCCGTAGACCACGCCCGATCCGGTCTCGGTCATCCCGTAGGTGGCGACCACATTGGGGGCCAGCTCCCCGGGAGGTGCCGCACCGCCCAACAGCACGGCGCGGTAGCCGGACACGTCGGTCCGATGGAGCGCTGTGGCCACCAGCGAGACCAGGGTGGCACCGGAGCGGGCCAAGCGCTCGACCTCGGCGGCGTCGAACCGTTCGAGGACCGTGCACGGTGTGTCCGTCTCCAGGGCCCTGGTCACGACCGAGAGCCCGCCGACATGGGCCAGGGGGAGGCAGGCCACCCACCGGTCCCTTGCCGGGTCCACGCCGAGCCGGGCGGAGGTGGCCCGGGCCGACGCACGGACCGCGTCCCGGGTCAGGACCACGCCCTTCGGCTCGCCCGTCGTGCCGCTGGTCGGCACCACCAGTGCGTCAGCGGTCTCCGTCGGCTGGCCCCCGGCTAGGAGGTGGGTTCCGTCCCCGTCCACGATGCGGGCGGGCCGGAGGGCCTCGAGGAGCCGGTGCACCGCCCGTTCCGGCAGGCGCGGATCGACGGGCAGGACGGCGTCCCCGGCGTCCCAGGCGGCACGGAGCGCATCCACGAATCCCTGGCCGGCCGCCAGATCGAGCGCTACCAACTCCGGCATGGAGGTAGCCTAGGCGACCGTACGAGCAACGACTCTAGGAGTGAATGGTCGAATGGTTGCACCGGAGCAGGCCGACGGGAGTGGGGCCGCAACGAGCACCCCGCCGGAGACAGTGATCATCGGGCCACCGGTCGATCCGGTCGAACGGTTCCGCGGCCTGCCACTGCCGGCGTGGGAACGCCGTGGTGGGTACCAGGACGTCCACGCCGATGTGGCGGAGGGCCTGGCCAAGCTGACCATCGCCCGGCCCGAGGTCCGCAACGCGTTCCGGCCGCAGACACTCTTCGAACTGGCCGACGCCTTCGCCGTCGCCCGCGACGACCCGACGGTGGGCGCCATCATCCTCACCGGCGAGGGTCCCGATGCCTTCTGCTCGGGCGGCGACCAGAAGATCCGGGGGGACGACGGCTACATCGGGGACGATGCTGTGGCTCGGCAGGGCATCGGCCGCCTCAACGTGCTCGACCTCCAGATCCAGATCCGACGCCTTCCCAAGCCGGTCGTGGCCATGGTCGCCGGCTACGCCATCGGCGGGGGCCACATCCTCCATCTGGTGTGCGACCTGACCATCGCCGCCGACAACGCCCGGTTCGGACAGACCGGCCCCAAGGTCGGGAGCTTCGACGGCGGCTACGGCGCCAGTCTGCTGGCCCGGACCATCGGCCTGAAGCGGGCCAAGGAAGTGTGGTTCCTGTGCCGCCAGTACGACGCGGCGACCGCTCTCGACTGGGGCCTGGTCAACGAGGTGGTGCCGCTGGCCGACCTCGAGCGGGAGACGGTCGCCTGGTGCCGGCAGATGCTGTCGCTGTCCCCACTGGCCCTGCGCATGCTGAAGGGCGGCCTCCACGCCGCCGACGACGGCCTGGCCGGCCTCCAGCAGTTCGCCGGCGATGCCACCATGCTCTTCTACATGAGCGAAGAGGGCCAAGAGGGCCGAAATGCCTTCCAACAGCACCGCCCACCGGACTTCGGTCGCTTCCCACGGCGTCCGTGACCGGCGGCCACCCCGGGCGGGGAGGCGGGTGACCCCCGACAACGCGGCCACCGCACCGGCGCCCCCCGGGTCGGTCAAGCGCTGGGTCCTCGGGGCCCGGCCCCGCACCCTGCCGGCAGCCATCGTCCCGGTGGTGGTGGGCACGGCCGCAGCCCACCCGTTGAGCCCCCGAGCCGTCGGGGTCGACCACGGCTGGGGAGGCTATGCGCCGCTGGTCCATCAGGCCGGATCGGAGGTGGGCGTCTGGTGGCGGGCCCTGGGCGCCCTGGTGGTGGCCCTGACGATCCAGGTGGGCACCAACTACGCCAACGACTACTCCGATGGCATCCGGGGCACCGACGACGCCCGCGTGGGGCCGGTACGCCTGGTGGCATCCGGACTGGCGTCGCCCTCGGCGGTGAAGCGGGCCGCACTCCTCTCCTTCGGCGTGGCCGGTGTGGCCGGCGCGGCCCTGGCCTGGGCCACCTCGTGGTGGATCCTGTTGGTGGGGGCGGCGTGCCTGGCCGCCGGTTGGTTCTACACCGGCGGGCCGCGGCCCTACGGCTACGCGGGTCTCGGCGAGGTGTTCGTCTTCGTGTTCTTCGGGCTGGTGGCCACGGTGGGCACCTTCTACGTCCAGGCACTCCGCATCGACCAGCCGGTGGTGTGGTTCGCCGCGGTCGTGGTGGGGCTGTTGGCCACTGCCCTGCTGTTGGCCAACAACCTCCGGGACATCGAGACGGACCGGGAGACCGGCAAGCACACCCTGGCCGTCCGGGTGGGTCGACGCACGGCCGGGTGGTGCTACGTCGCCTGCGTGGCGCTGCCGTTCGTGGGCGTGTTGGTCTGGGCCGTGTTGTCGGCCACCGGTGCCATCGGAGCGGACCACCCGGCGGCGGCCTTCCTCCCGTTGCTCGCACTTCCCCTGGCACTGCCACCAGCGCGTCTGGCGACCGGCGACGCCTCGGGCCGGACGCTCCTCCCGGTGCTGGCGGCCACCGGTCGCCTGCAGCTCGTCTTCGGCGCCCTGCTCTCCGTGTCGCTCTGGCTGTGGATCTCGTGACGCCGTCGGGCGCCCTACCGGCGACCGGCCCCGGCGGCATGCCTGCGGATCAGCGCGCCGACCTGGCCGGGCCGTTGCAGATGGGGAGCATGGCCGGCCTCCGCAATCACCACCTGGGTGGCGTTGGCGCCGATGGCCTCAACCATCCGGCGACCCAGTGCGGTGAACTTGTCGTCGCGCTCACCGGTGATGATCAGGACGGGCATGTCCAGTCGGCCGAGCCGGTCCCACAACGGCTGCTGGGTCCCGGTCCCGGCCAGGCGGAGACTCGCGGCCAACCCGGCCCCGGTGTTGCGCAGTCGCTCGTCGAGGCCGCCGGCTTCGGGGCCGATACCGGCGAAGAGAGGGTCGTCCAACCACCGGCGGAGGAACACCTCGACAGTGTCGCCGGGCGGCCCCGGGCCCCCGGGCGGGTCGAGCTCGTCGGCCAGGGCCTCGTCCGACAGCACCCTGGCCCGGCGCTCGACGGCGCTGTCGATGCCCGCCGTCCCCGAGATCAGCACCAGTCGCTCCACCGGCCCGGGCTGTGCCACCGCGGCCTGCAGGCAGTGCCGCGCGCCCATGGAGTAGCCGACGTAGGTGGCCTCACCGCCGGCCTCGACCAACAGCCGGGCACCGTCGGCCAGGCCGGCGACCACCTCCACAGATCCACCGTGCCCGGGCAGGTCCACGGCCACCACCTCGTGATCCGTGGCCAGGTCGAGGTCCATCCCACCCCACACCCGGCCGGTCTGGGTGAAGCCGTGTACCAGGACCAACCGTGGCCCACGCCCCATGCGCTCCACGTGCAGGCCGTTGGTAGCAGGGGGAGGGGAGTGGGGCCCGCGCTCCGGGCTCGAGGGTGGATGGGCCGACGACATGGGGTACCACGATGAGCGTATCGATGCCGGCGCCACCCACCGGGGATGCGGACCTGCAGGCCGCCTTTGCCGCCACGCTGGTCGACGAGTGGGCACGCTGCGGTGTGGCCCACGCCGTCGTGTGCCCGGGCTCGCGTTCGACCCCGTTGACGCTGGCCCTGGCGGTGCGCCCGGGGATGGAGGTCCACGTCCGCCTCGACGAGCGCTCTGCCGGGTTCACCGCCCTCGGGATCGGACTGGGCTCCGGGCATCCCGCGGTGGTGGTGACCACCAGCGGTACGGCCGCAGCGGAGCTCCATCCGGCGGTGGTCGAGGCCGACCTGTCGGGGGTCCCCCTGCTGGTGTGCACTGCCGACCGGCCGCCGGAGCTCCGAGACGTCGGTGCTCCGCAGACCATCGACCAGGCCCACCTCTTCGGCCGGTCGCCCAGGTGGTTTGCCGATCCGGGGGTTCCCGAGGGTGCGTCGCGGCCGTCGTGGCGCTCCCTGGCGGCGCGCGCCGTGGCCGAGGCGACGGCGCATCCTCGTGGTCCGGGCCCGGTCCATCTCAACCTGCCCTTCCGTGAGCCGTTGCTCGGCGACCCCGGCAGGGGTGGAGGGGTCGACGGCGGGCGACCGGGCGGTCGGCCGTGGCACGCGGTCGCTCCCGGAGTCGTGGCGCCGACCGAAGGGGTGGTGTCCCACCTTGCCGATTCGGCCGGCATCCACCCGGGGGCCAGGGGGTTGATCGTGGCCGGCGCCGGGTGCGGCAGCCCCGCCGCCGTGCTGGCGTTGTCGCGAGCCCTCCGGTGGCCGGTGCTTGCCGATCCCCGTTCCGGCGTGCGGCTCGACGAGCCCGGCGTCATCGGGGCCGCGGACGGCATCCTGCGTTCCGGGCGATTCGCATCGGCCCACGTGCCCGAGTGCATCATCCGGTTGGGTGAGCGCTGGGCGTCCAAGGTGGTCAACGGATTCGTGTCCGCCGCCGAGCCCGGCGGGACGAGCGTAGTCGTCGACCCCTACGGCCGGTGGTCCGATCCCGAGCGGACGACATCCACGTTCGTGCGGTCGGACCCGACATCGTTCTGCCTCGACCTGGCCGGCCACGTGCTCGACCGGCATCCGCACCGTGCGGCCGTTGCCGGGGGCGGCCGTGCGACCCCGCCGGGAGACGCAGACTGGTGGGACGGGTGGTGCCGGGCCGAGGCCCGGGCGTGGACGGCGATCACCGCCGAACTGTCCGGTGGGACCGAACCGGCCGGGGACGACGGACCACTGACCGAGCCGGCCCTGGCCCACCGACTGTTCTCGCGGATGCCGTCCGAGGCGACCCTGACGGTGTCCTCCTCCATGCCCGTGCGGGACGTCGAGGCCTTCGCCGCACCCCGCGGCAGGCCGCCCCGGGTGCTGTCCAACCGGGGGGCCAACGGGATCGACGGGGTGGTGTCCACCGCCCTGGGCGTGGCGATCGGCGCTCCCGGGCCAGTGGTGGTCCTCGTCGGTGACCTGGCCTTCCTCCACGACGTCTCGGCGCTGGTGGGGTCCGAGGGCTCGGAGATCCCCCTGACCGTGGTGGTCGCCGACAACGGGGGCGGCGGTATCTTTTCGTTCCTCGAGCCGGCGTCGGCCCTCGATCCGGCCACGTTCGACCAGCTCTTCGGCACCCCCCAGGGCCCGGACATCGCCGCAGTCGCCGCCGGCTTCGGTTGGCCGGTGGACGACGTGGACGGTGGGGCCGACCCGGTCGGGTTCGAGGAGGCGCTGGACCGACGGCTCGCCGGCGGCGGGTCCTCGGTGATCAGGGTCCGGCTACCGGGCCGATCCGAGAACGTGGCCGTCCACGGCCGACTGCATGCCGCCATCGTCGAGGCCGTGAACCTCGACGGGTCGGCTGCTCAACAGGGTCGGGGGTCGTAGGAGGGGATCGAGGATCCCGGCGGGGATGCGGCGGTGGTGGCGGTTGCCTGGCCAGTCGACGGCGGCTGGGCGGCCTGGCTGGCGACGGTGGTGGTGGTCACCGGCAGGGTCATCGGCTGGCCGGAGGCGTCGAGGGGCGGCGTCGCGATCGGACCGGTCGGCCCACCGAGGAATTGGGTGAGTGTCTGTGCGGCCTCACCCGGGCGGACCACTTCGACGTCCCCTGCCACCGACGAGGTCGCTCCCACGGTGGGCAACGTGTAGGCCTGCAGGTCCGAGCCGGAGAATGCGTGGTACCGCTCGGCCAGAGACAGCAGTTCGGTGGGCGACAGGGCGTCGTCCTTGCTGAAGTCGTGGACCACCGAGCTGAGCAAGGTATTCAGCCGCAGTGGGTTGTAGGTGGACTTGGCCTTGTCCAGTGCGGCCGAGATGATCAGGTTCTGGCGCTCGATCCGTCCGATGTCGGAGGTGGGATCGGAGTGCCACCGGCCGTCGGCGTAGTACTGGAAGTACCGCGACCGCGACAGGGCCAGGGCCTGTTGCCCGGTGAGGACCTGGCACCCCTTCGTCGGGACGTCGAGGCCCGAGTTGTTGTAGCAGGCGCCGGTCGAACAGTCACGGTCGCGCACCGGGTAGGGGAAGTCCATGGAGATCCCGCCCAGGGCGTTGACCGCGTCCTCGAGACCGAAGAAGTTGACCACGATGAAGTGGCTGATCGGGATCCCGAAGGTGTTCTCCACGGTCTGGATCAAGGCGTCGGGGCCGCTTCCAAAGGCGGCGTTGATCTTGTTCTGGGAGGAGAGTTGGCTGTCGGCAGCCATCCCGGAGAGCGTCACATAGGTGTCCCGGGGGATGGAGAGGGACGAGGCCGTGCCCGTGGACGGGTCGACGTGGATGACCTTGATGGTGTCGCCGCGCTGCCCACCGGCGTTGGTGGCGTTCCCGAACTGCTGGGCCTGTGCAGCGGTCTCCCCGACCCGGCTGTCGGAGCCGATCAGCAGGACGTTGTACGGCTGTCCGTTTGCTGCCGCCACACAGGTGGCGCACGGGCTGGACGACACCTTTCCCCACTGGTAGCGGAAGTACCCGTAACCGAGGCCGGCCACGACCACCAGCAGGGCGACCACCACGATGAGCCCGCGCAGGATGCGCTCGGCCGGTCGCCGTCGACGCTTCTTGGCCCTTCGGAGCTCCCGCCTGGTGGGGACGGCCACCTGGCCGCCCAGGATCGGCCCGGAGAACGGCGAGGAGGCGCTGGGCTTCCGGGTCGAACCCGGGGTCGAGCCCCGCGGCCGGCCGGTGGGCCGGCCGGGGGATCGACCGGACGGGCGGGAGCCGGGCGGCACGGAGGAGTCGGTGGGTGGCACGGTTGGTTGGGTCCCGTTCGATCGGCGTTCCGACCTGCCGGCGCCGGTCACGGCGGCGTCCGCTACGGGGTCATCAGTGTCCCATGGGTGCCGGTGGTTCTGGTGTCACCCCGAGCCGGCGCCGGGAGTGCACACCGGTCACGAGTCCGTCGGGACCCACGATCCGTGGAAGCCGAACGGCACCCGGGCCGGGAGGTGCACCGTGGCCACCGGCGGCCCGCCGAACGAGGTGGCATCGAGGATGACCAGGTCGCTGGCGTCCCGGGTGGCGTCGTAGACGACGCTGAGGACCCACCCCTCGTCCTCTGCCCGGCCGTCGGCCGCCCGCACGAAGACTGGCTCCCCTGCGGCGCGGTGCTCGCCGGGCTCGAACCGGGTCGCCTCGTCGCGTTGGAGGTCGTACTTGACGAGCCCCGGGAAGGTCCACTCGTCGGCCCGTTC
Source organism: Acidimicrobiales bacterium (assembly GCA_036722795.1). Taxonomy (GTDB): domain Bacteria; phylum Actinomycetota; class Acidimicrobiia; order Acidimicrobiales; family RAAP-2; genus Bog-756. The sequence continues at coordinate 33,492 of DAIMIK010000008.1, forward strand.
ACCCAGCAGCGCGCAGTACCCGTAGCGGTGCCGCTTCCCGGCCACGGCGTCGTCGATCCGCGGGAACTCGACGCCGGTGTCGTCGAGGCGCTGCTCGGCGACCCGTCCGGTGGACTGGTCGATGGTCCAGCGGGTCAGCACAGGCAGGTCGGTGGCGATGACCTCGCCCGGCGCGGTGTCGAAGGCCTTTTCGTAGCGGACGACGTCCATGACCACCGAGTCACCGTCGTCGTAGGCGTTGAGAACGTGGAAGACGTAGCTCGGGTCGACGCCGATCCACTGGATGTCGGCGTTTCCCCCCGACCGGGGCATCACCCCCACCCGAGCCCCGGCCTCGGGCATCCACCGGAAGGGAAGGGAGCGTCCGGTGGCGGCAAGCTCGAGGTCGAAGAGGATGGGCAGGTCGAGGAAGACGGCTCGGGTGGCGGTCACCCCGAAGTCGTGGATCATCGCGGCCCGCGGGATTCCGATTTCCTCGGTGTGCACCAGGTGTCCCTCCGCATCGACCACGTGGTAGCGGAGGAACGGCGGCCCGAAGACGTCGTAGCCGAAGAAGACCAGTTCGCCGGTGTCCGGGTCGAGCTTTGGGTGGGCGGTCATCGGTGAGGCCAACCCACCGTCGAAGTCGTGGATCCGCGCCCGCTCCAGGCCAGAGGAGACTGCATGGGGGAATCCCGACTCCACCAGGGCGAGTGTGCGGCCGGCGTGCCGGATGACGTGGGTGTTGGCGGGACCGTCGATCGGTTCGCTCGGGCCCCTGGGCGGAGCGGTGGCGACCTTGGCGGCCAGCGACCTGGTGCGGACCCACCGGTTCCGATAGCCGGTGGCCTTCCCCCCGGAAAGGGAGATGGCGTGGATCATGCCGTCGCCGCTGAACCAGTGGTAGTCGGCCTGGTCGGCGGGGACGATCACCGGGTTGGGCCCGTTGCGCAGGAGCCGCCCGTCGAGGTCGGGAGGGATGACGCCGGTGACGGGGAGCTCGTGGTCGTCGCTCCGCTCTTCGGACACCGGTGCGAAATTGCCCTGGAGGTAGGGGTTGAGCATGGAGTGCTCCTGGCCGTTGTTTGGCGGATCGGTCCGGGCGAACCGGATGGTGATCGTAGCGTCCGTGCCGCCGGCGGTGACGTGGCAGGCTGAGAAGATGGCCGACCTTGTCGAGGACCTCCGCTTCCGCGGACTGATCCATCAGATGACCGACCCCGCCCTCGAGGGCCGTCTGAACGCCGACCGGATCACCGCCTACAGCGGATTCGACCCCACGGCGGACAGCCTGCACGTGGGCCACCTCCTCCAGGTCTGCAACCTCCGGCGGCTGCAGCTGGCCGGCCATCGGCCCATCGCCGTCGCCGGAGGAGGCACCGGCTTCGTCGGCGACCCGGGGGGAAAGTCCGAGGAGCGATCCTTGCTGTCCCCAGAGGCGCTGCGGGCCAACCTGGAGGGCATCCGCGGGCAGCTGCAGCGCTTCATCGAGTTCGGCGGGGGCGCCGAGGATTCGCGGGCCCTGTTGGTGAACAACGCCGACTGGCTCCAGCCGATGCACCTGTTCGACTTCCTGCGTGACGTGGGCAAACACTTCACGGTCAACCAGATGGTGGCCAAGGAGTCGGTCAAGTCGCGCCTGTCACGCGCCGACCAGGGCATCTCCTACACCGAGTTCAGCTACATGCTCCTGCAGGCCTTTGACTTCCTCCATCTGTTCGATGCGTTCGGATGCCGGCTCCAGCTGGGAGGAAGCGACCAGTGGGGGAACATCACCATGGGGATCGAGCTGATCCGAAAGGTGCGCCGCCACGAGGCCTGGGGACTGACCACCCCGCTGGTGCTCAAGTCCGACGGCACCAAGTTCGGCAAGACCGAGGCCGGCACGGTGTGGCTCGACCCCGAGCGGACCAGTCCCTATCAGCTCTACCAGTTCTTCTTCCGGAGCGAGGACGAGGTGGTCGGGGAGTACCTCCGTTACTTCACCTTCCTCCCGCACGAGGTCATCCTCGAGCTCGATGCGGCCACCGCCGAGCACCCCGAACGGCGCAAGGCGCAACGGGAGTTGGCCCGACAGGTGTGCACCCTGGTCCACGGTCCCGCCGAGACCGAGCGGGCGGAGCACCTCGCAGCCGCACTCTTCGGCGAGGAGGTGGCCGACCTCGACGAACGCACCCTGCTCGACGTCTTCGCCGACGCACCGTCGACCGAGCTGGGGCGGGCCCGCCTGGACGGCCAGGGAGTGCCGCTGGTCGATCTCCTGGTCGAGGCGGGCATCGCCCCCTCCAAAGGCCGGGCCCGGACCACCGTGGAGCAGGGCGGCGCCTACGTCAACAACCGGCGTGAGAGTGACCCGGGCCGCCTGGTCGGCCCCGACGATCTGCTGGCCGGTCGGTACGTGGTGCTCCGTCGGGGCAAGAAGGAGTACCGGCTGGTGAGTTTCGGCTGACCGCCGGGCCGGCTGTGGTCGGTACGCCCCGGCGACCCTGGCCCCGTCGGGCCCGGTCCTACACTGTCGGACATGAGCTTCCCCGGCCCGCCACCGTCCGACAGGTCGCCCGTCCGGCTGACCGCGGGGCTGCCCGAGACCACCCTGCCCGACGAGCCCGATGCGGTTCGGTTCGGGCTCGAGTCGGCCATGGCCCAGCCCGCCGACCGCCGCCGCCACGCCGTCTCCGACCTCGTCCGATCCGATCCGAGGTCCCTCGATGCCTGGGCGGCCCTCGGCTCGCTGGCCCGGGACGACGTGGAGGCGTACGCCTGCTTCCGGGTGGGCTACCACCGGGGGCTCGATGCCCTCCGGGGTGCCGGGTGGAAGGGCTCCGGGCTGGTGCGATGGTCCCACGAGAGCAATCGGGGGTTCCTGCGCTGCCTCGACGGTCTCCGGTCCGCGGCCGGGGCCATCGGTGAGCACGCCGAAGAGGAACGTTGCGCCCAGTTCCTGCGCCAGCTCGATCCGTCGTGGCGTCCGGACTGGACGGGTATCCCCGCTTGAGGCCCTGGCCGTCACCGGAGGCGGCCGTGTGCCGCCCCCCGGCACTGCGGCCGGCGCTCCTGGCGGCAGCGGTCCTCCTCGGATCCGCCGGCCTGGCCGGCTGTGCCGGCCAGGGGCGGTCGGGCACGCCGGCGGCGCGAGTCGCGTCCTGGGCCACTGGCGGGGGCGGGGGCGCCATCGGGACAATCGAGGTGGACAGTCGTAACGTGGACCTCGCCCTGTCCCGGCACAACGCCCCCGGCGCCATACGTACCGTGTGCGCCCTGCTGACGAACGATGCCCTGACGGCCATCGGCAACCTCCCGACGCCGGACGACCAACTGACGAACGATCTGAACAACGCCTACGAAGTGGCGTCGGCCGCCGGCGACGACTGCTACAAGGGCTCGTCGGGGGAAATGGCGCTCCTCCGGCGCTCGGCATCCGAACGCCGGAGGATGGTCCCGCTGCTGGCCACGTCGGTCGACCGCATCCTGGCCGTCACCGGGCACACGCCGTCGACCTCCACCACGAATCCGGCCGACGCCGGTGGGGATCCGTTCGGTGGGTGATCGATGAGCCGGTCGGTCGGCCCGGTCGAACCGGTGGCGGATGTCGGGAGTGGCGATGCCTCTCCCTGACCACGCCGTGGGCCCGTTCCCCGTGGGTCGTGCTCCCGAGGAGTACGACCGGGTGCGGCGGCGGGTCCTCTGGTCGATGCCGACCGGGCTGTTCGTGGTGGGCAGCCGTGCCGGCGAACGCCGCAACCTGATGACCTGCAACTGGGTGATGCAGGTGGCCACCGTGCCGAAGTTGGTGGCGGTGTCCGTCGAGGCCGGGTCGGTGACACGCGGACTGATCGAGCAGGGCGGGGCGTTCTCGGTCAGCGTGCTCCCACCCGCCGAGCGCGCCGTCATCCGCCGGTTCGTCAAGCCGGTACGGGATGTGGAACTCGACGCGAGCGGTGCCGCCCGCTCGCTCCAGGGGGTGCCGGTGCACGAGGTGCACGGAGGGCTCCCGTGCCTCTCCTCGGCTCTGGCCTGGTTGGTCTGCGAGGTGCGCCACTCCTTCGGGTGGGACGAGGACGCAGGGGGGAAGGGGAGCCACGTGCTCTTCGTCGGAGAAGTGGTCGACGCCGGAGAGGGACCGGCCGCATCGGGTGCCGGCGCCGCTGAGGGGGCCACAGCGGCCCTGCAGATGGGGGACACCCGGTTGAACTACGGGGGGTGAGCGCACCCTCGGCCGGCCCGGTGGCCGGCCCGGCACTCAGTCGTCGCTCGGTGGGGCGGCCGGGCGGAGGTCGATGCGGAAGGTGAGGATCCCGTCGTCGATGGAGGCTTCGGCGTCCCCGAGCAAGGCGTAGTCCATGAAGTCCGCCTGCGCCTGCTCCTTGAACCGTTGGCGATCGGGCCCCTCCACGGGCGGAAGCCCGCGCGACCGCACTGCTTCGGCACGGGCCCGGAACCGGCGGATCATGGCGTCGGGATCGAATTGATCAGGCACAGTGCGATGGTAGCGGGGTGGCCGACGCGCTACGAACGCCTACACCCCGCACTACACTCAGGGGCATTGGTGATCGGTGGCCACCCCGGCGCTTGAGGGGCGGGGGCCGAGCCACCCCTGGTGGGGCAAGGAGCTGTTGCCGTGAAGAAGGGACGCCATCGCCGCTTCGAAGAAGCGCGCAGTCTGAAGCGGTCGGTCGCGACCGCCAGCAGGCGCTGCCCCGAGTGCGGCGCCGAACCGGATGACAAGCACGCTTCGTGGTGCCTGGCAACGGAGGACGACTACGACGAGATCCTGGGCACCACTCCGCGGGATGCGTCGTTCGCCGAGGACGACCCACTGGCCGAGTGACCCACCCCGGCGCGTGCCTCCGATGGCCTCATCGGCGGACGGTCGGGTGCGGGAGCAGCGCGATCCGGGCATGTGGAACCGTCCGGTCATCCAGATAGGCGGCCAGCCTCTTGTAGACCTTCTTGCCGGCCATCGTCTCGAGCTCGGTCCGCATGGTGACGTAGACCGGTGCATGCCCGACGAAGGCAGCGGGGTCCTCGGTGCACCACCAGTGGAACTCCTCGCCGCCCTCACCCCAGTGGCGGCGGTCCCACTGCCGGACAACCGAGGTGACGTGCCCGTCGGGCGCGGTCTCGTCCTCGCGACGCAGAGGTAGCTGCCAGCACACCTCCGGTTTCAGCTCGACGTGACTGCGTCCCTGTGCCGCGGCGGCCAGGTGCAGGGCGCAACCGGGTCCGGCCGGGAACCCGGGGCGGTTGAGGAAGATGCAGGCGCCGTCCACCAGGCGGGTCCCGAGGTCGCCGTCGGGCAGTTTCTTGACCACCCCCTTCTGGCCCTGCCTGTGGAACTGCCAGACGTCCGGCGTCAGTGTCGAAGCTGCCTGCTCCACGGCGCGTGCGTCCTTCTTGCCGGTGAAGTGGGCGCCGTAGGAGCAGCAGCCCTGCACCAGCTCCGGTGCCGGGCCGGTCAGGACCCCCTGGCACCCGTGCCCGAAGATGCACGTCCAGCGGCTGGCCAGAAAGGTCACGTCGAAGAGCCAGGTGCGCTCCTCCCCGGGGTCGTCGAAGCTGACCCACTCGTGGGCTTCGGCCGGGACGTGGTTGTTGGATGTCGACACCGCCTTATGATGACAGGCATGAGCGAAGACCGTGAGGACATCCGTCCGGTGCTGACGATCACCGACGAGGCACGTGCCACCGTGCTCGGGGTGCTGGCCGACGAGTCCGGATCGGACACACTGGCCCTGTGGCTCGAGATCAATGGCGAGAACAACGGCGTCTACGCCTACGACATGTACTTCCAGTCACTCTCCGACGCCGCCACCGGTGACGTCGTGCAGCACGACGACGAGTTGCCGGTCGTGGTCCCCGAGTCGAGCGTCGGCCGGCTCCAGGGGGCGACCCTCGACTTCGTCACCGACACTTCGGGCGAGGCCGGGCTTGTGATCGTGAACCCGAACACCCCTTCCACCCCAGGGACGCTCAGGGGCATTGCCTCGACCCCGGAGGTCGATCTCTCGGATCCGCTGGCCCGACGGGTCGTCTCGGTGCTGGAGGAGCAGGTGAATCCGAGCATCGCCTCCCACGGCGGCCGGGCCGATCTGGTGGCCGTCGAGGACGCCTCGGTCTACCTACGACTCAGCGGTGGGTGCCAAGGGTGCGGGATGGCCAAGGCCACGCTGTCCCAGGGGATCCAGGTGATCCTCCGTGAGGCGATCCCCGAGATCGCCAACATCGTCGACGTCACCGACCACGCCGACGGCACCAACCCGTACTACGAGCCGGCCCACGGCTAGTCACCTCCGGCCGACTCGCGTAGCGCCCCGGCTGCTCGTTCAAGAGGGCGTGCCGACGGCGGCGTGCATCGCATCCACGAACTCCGCGTAGCAGTTCCCGCCGCGTTCCTTGGCGGCATACATGGCGAGGTCCGCGTTGATCAGCAACTGATCGCCGGTGATGCCGGCCATGTCGAACGCGATGCCGATGCTCACCGTCGCCGACGCCTCCGTTCCGGCGACCTTCAACTGCCCACGAGTCGCCTCCTGGATGCGCTCGGCCAGTTTGACGGCGTCATCCGGGTCTGCCAGCTCCTCCATGAGGACGCCGAACTCGTCGCCCCCGAGGCGCGCCGCGGTGTCGGACTTGCGCAAGCACCCGAGGAGGACGCCGGCCATCGAGTGGAGGAGCCCGTCACCTGCGGAGTGCCCGAGGCTGTCGTTCACCGACTTGAGGTTGTCCACGTCGAGGAAGAGGACGGCGAGACGACCACGGGTGCGCCCGATCCGCTCGACGGCGTGCTCGAGGCGGTCCTGGAAGAGAGCCCGATTGCCGAGGTCGGTGAGGGAGTCGTGGAACGCCTGGTAGGAAAGCCGTTCCTCGAGCCGTTTGCGGTCGGTCACATCGCGGAAGCTCCACACCCGTCCGATGATGGCGCCGTCAACCCGTTGGGGCTTCGAGTAGCGCTCGAACACCCGGCCGTCGGTGAACTCGAGGAGGTCGTCACTCTCCGTCTCGCGGTTCTCGTAGAGTTCGTCCACCTTGGCCACGAACAGGTCCGGCTGGACAAGCTGATCGCGGACGAATGCGATCGCCGTTGGGTCGTCCCGCTGCGCCAGGATCCAGTCGGGAAGGCGCCACATTTCGGCAAACCGGTGGTTGAAACTGACGAAGCGGCCGTTGCCGTCGACGACGAGAATCCCGTCGGCAGTGGCGTCCAGTGTCGCCGTCAGCAGCGAAAGGGTGTTGTGCAGCTCGGTCTCGGCAACGGCCCGCGCCGTGATGTCGTGGCCGGAGACCACGTATCCCCTGACGGTCGGATCGTCGACCAGGTTCACGAGGGCGAGCTCGAACGGTACCGTCCCGGTGCCCCCGTGGCGCAGCAGGCCCAATGAGACCGTCACCGGAGCGACAGCCGAGGCTCCCCGCGACGCGCATTCCAGTGCGGATGCGAGGGCCGCACGGTCTGCTTCGCACACCAGCTCGGCCAACGGGCGTCCCTCGACGATCTCCGGGTCGTGTCCCAGCAGACGGGTGAGCGCACCGGACACCGACTCGACGATGCCGTCCGGCGAGACCAGCATGGTGACGGCTGCCGAGTTCTGCACGAGGGTCCGGAAGCGGGCGTCATGATCGTGGACGAGCTCGAAACGCCGGCGCTGTGTCAGGTCCCTCACCACGAGCAGAACCGCACCATCTTCGAGCCAAGCTACCGGTGTGCCGACCAGCTCCATCAGTCGCCACCCGGTAGGGGTCCGGAAGCGGATCTCGATCGGCGTGCCGGTCTCCTTGCTCTGGACGCTGGTCAGCGAGCGCAGGACCAGCTCCAAGTCCTCGGGGTGGACATAGTCGAGCCCCGACAGGCCGATCGAGTCGTGGAGCGACCGACCGAACCGGGACTCGGCGGCGTGGTTCGCCCAGCGCAGCCGGCCCTGGGAGTCGATGACGAAGACGATGTCGGGAAGGTCGCCGAGCAGCCGGGCCAGGTTTCGCCCATCGACCGGATCCAGCACGGTGCTGGCTTGACCGAGGCCACTTCTGTGCATGCCCCTTCCATCGACCGGACCCGGGGGGAGCTTTAGGCTTCTGCGGATTCGTTTGCGGACGGTATTCTCGGTGGCAGCCGAGCAACCACCTCCCACCCGCCCTTCGGCCCTGGTGGCATCAGATCGGAGATTTCCCCGGCCGAGTGGGGTGCGCATGACCGCCGGCCGAGAGGGGTGCACATGACCGGCGGACGTCACCGAGCCGGCGCGTCGAGATGGTGGTCGAGCCACTTCAGGGTCCGCATCCAGCCGTCTGCAGCCGCTTCGGGGGAGTACGACGGCCTGGCGTCACAGTGGAATCCGTGCTCAGCCCCCGGGTACCGCACGATCTCGGTGTCGACCGGTGCGTGCGCCGCGAGCTCCTCCCGCAGCCGCTCCACGTCCGGGACGGGGATGCCCGGGTCGGCGTCGCCGAACAGGCCCAGCCAGGGGGTGGGCATCTCCGCGACGAGACCGAGCAGCGACGGCATGGACTCGCTCCGGCCGGTGACGATCCCTCCGCCGTAGAAGCCCACGGCCGCCCCGAGGGGCATGGAGCCGGCCACCAGGAAGGTGACCCTGCCTCCCATGCAGAATCCGACCACCCCGATCTGGCCGTCGGACCATCCGGCGCCGCGGAGGTATCCGACAGCGGCGCCCACGTCGTCGAGGATGCCGCCGTCGCTGAGCGCCTGCATGTGGGGCAAGACCTGGCTGAAGTCGTCGTATCCGAAGGCCGGTGATCCGGTTCGGTGGAAGAGATGGGGGGACACCGCGTGGTACCCGGCGCCTGCGAACCTACGGGTCACGTCTTCGATGTGGGCGTTGACGCCGAACGCCTCCTGGATGACCACGACGGCGCCGCGTGTCGGCATGCCGCCGGGTTCCGGAAGTGCTTCGTAGCACGGCATGGTGCCATCAGGGCCGACGAGGTCGAAGGTGCGGATCTCCATAGTTCGACCACGATGCCCGTTTCTCCGGTGCCCGTCCAGTACGTTGCCAAGAGTGGAGACGCTGCTCATCGCCGGTTCCTCGGTGGCCGGCCTGGTCATCGGGGCTGTTCTCGATCCGATCGGCCAGCAATTGGCCGATCGCAGCCGGGCGGCCGATGATCGCCGCCACGAAGAGGAACGCGCCGGCGAGCGCGCTCCGCACCGGCCAGCCGAGACTGGCG
>DAIMIK010000009.1:0-38343 GCA_036722795.1 Acidimicrobiales bacterium
CGCTCGGGCGCCAGCAGCGCCACCCGCAGGGAGATGAACCCTCCCTGGGACATGCCGCCGACAGCGGCGCGCTCGATGCCCAGGTGGTCGAGCAGCGCCACGCAGTCCGCGGCCAGATCCCAGTAGGTGAACGGATTGCCGTCGTGGACCGTGTCGCCGAAGCCCCGCTCGTCCCAGGTGATCACCCGGTAGTCGTCGCGGAGTGCTGCCACCTGGGGCGCGAACATGGTGCGGTCCATGAGGAAGCCGTGCGCCAGCACGACGGGGGGGCCGTCCCCCCCGGTGTCGTCGAAGGCGATCTGCTGCCCGTTGACCGATGCGATGTTCATGGAGGCTCCTCCTGTCCAGCGCCCGACCGGGCCGACTGCTTCGCGTGCTCGAAGTGTAGAGCGGGACACCGACCGCTATCGAGGGGCGCGGGGCATGCCGAGGCCGACCATGGCGATGATGTCGCGCTGGACCTCGTTGGTGCCGCCCCCGAACGTGAAGATGGTCTGGCTCCGGGCGTTGTGCTCGAGGCGGCCCTTCAGCACCGCCCCCGGCGAGCCCTCGGGGAGGTAGCCGGCCTGGCCCACCACCTCGAGCAGCAACCGGTAGGCCTCGAGGGAGAACTCGCTGCCGAATACCTTGGTGGCCGAGGCGTCGGCCGGGTCGAGCCCCTTGTCGGCGACCCAGGCCACCTTCCAGTTGAGCAGTTTGAGGAACTCGGCCTTGGCCACCACCCGGGCGAGGTGCACCTGCACCCACTGCTGGTCCATGACCCGGCGCCCGTCGGCCAACCTCTCCTGCCGGGCCCACGCACCGACCTCGGCGATGCTGCGGAGGATGCCGGACACCGGGCAGATGGCCACCCGTTCGTGGTTGAGCTGGTTGGTGATCAGCTTCCAGCCCCGGTTCTCCTCCCCCACCAGGTTGGCGGCCGGAACCCGCACTGCGTCGTAGAAGGTCGTACTGGTGAACTCGCCGGCTGTCGTGCGCAGCGGCGTCCAGTGGAACCCCGGGGCGTCGGTGGGGACGATGAACACCGACAGGCCCTTGTGCTTGGGGGCGTCCGGGTCGGTCCGGGCCGCCAGCCACACGTAGTCGGCATACTGGATGGCGCTGGTGTAGAGCTTCTCGCCGGTGATGACGTACTCGTCACCGTCGCGCACGGCCTGTGTGCGCAGCGACGCCAGATCGGTGCCGGCGCTCGGTTCGGTGTAGCCGATGGAGAAGTGGACCTCCCCTCGGAGGATGCCCGGCAGGATGCGCTCCTTCTGTTCCGGCGTGCCCAGGGCCATCAGGGTCGGGCCCACGCTGTTGAGGGTCAACAGAGGCAGGGGAACCCCCGCCCAATGGGACTCCTCGACGAAGATCATCTGGTCGACGGGCCCCCGGGCCTGCCCGCCGTACTCGGTGGGCCAGCCCAGGCCCAGCCAGCCGTCCTCGCCCATCCGGCGGATGTAGCGCTCATAGGTCGACTCGCCGGTTCCGGCGCTCTCCACCTCCTCGACCAGGCGGACGAAGTACGACCGCACCTGGCGTCTCAGCGCTTCCTGGGCCTCGGTCAGCGCCAGCTGCATCACTCGCCTCCCCCGTCCGGAGCACCCTAACAACGGGCGACCGCGTGCACTACCGTCGGACGCCATGAGCGATCCCCCGGCACCCACTCCCCCGGCCGACCTGTTCTCCGTGGCGGGGAAGACGGTCGTGGTCACCGGCGGCACCCGCGGCATCGGGCAGATGATCGCCGCCGGGTTCGTCGCTGCCGGGGCCACGGTGATCGTGGCGTCCCGCAAGGCCGAGGCGGTCGAGGCCACCGTCGCCGAGCTGTCCGATCACGGGACGTGCTCGGGTTTCGCAGCCGACCTGTCCTCGGAAGAGGGGGCCCGTGATCTGGCCGACGCCGTGGCGGCCAACCACGGTCGGGTCGACGTGCTGGTCAACAACGCCGGCGCCACCTGGGGCGCCCCTCTGGTCGAGCACGACAGGGCGTCGTGGGACCGGGTCCTCAACCTCAACGTCCAGGGCGTCTTCCACACCACCAAGTTCTTCCTGCCGTTGCTCGAGGCCGGGGCAACGGCGGACCGGCCGTCACGCGTGATCAACATCGGCTCGATCGACGGCATCCACGTCCCGGTCCTCGAGTCCTACTCGTACTCTGCGTCGAAAGCGGCCGTGCACCAGCTCACCCGCCACCTGGCCAAGCGTCTGGCCCCGACCGTCACCGTCAACGCGGTGGCACCGGGACCCTTCGAGTCCAAGATGATGGCGGCGACCCTCGAGGCGTTCGGCGAGCAGATCGCTGCGGCCGCACCCCTCCAGCGCATCGGACGGCCCGACGACATGGCCGGGGTGGCCATCTTCCTGGCATCGCGGGCCGGGTCCTACCTGACCGGCGCCGTCATCCCGGTCGACGGGGGCATCGCGACGACGGCATGACGCACGGCGGATGCCCGTCCAGGTGGGTTGACCTGCACGGGCCGGGACCACCCGGTGATCCGAACCGGGCTCTGTGACCGGTCTCCTTGACCGGGCGCCGTGACAGAGTGTGGACGGTGCCCGAACCAGCCGACCGACATCCGATGCGCCACGCCGTGAGGTCGGCCATCCGGGTGGACGCCTCCCTGGTGACACCTGTGGCCGGAGCGGTGACGGCGGTCCCCGTCACCGTGCTCTTCGCCCTGGGGCTGGCGTTCTGGTCGCCGACGATCACGTCCGGCCTTGCCCTCGGAGCCCTGTTCGTCGGCCTGGCGGCTCGTATCAACGGCCCACGCCTCGCCGCGTCGGCCATGGCCATGGACACGCTCGGGCTGGCCATCTCCGCGCTGGTGGGGAGCGCCTGCGCAGGCGTGGCCTGGCTCCACGTCTCGACACTGGTGGTCTGGTGCTTCGTGGGGGGCCTCGTGGTCGCCCTCGGGCCGGCGCGGTCGGTGGTCGGAATCCAGGGGGTCATGGCCATCATCGTCTTCGGTCGGGCCCCGCACTCGGTCGGCGCATCCGTGGTTCTGGCCGTCGCCGTCCTGTTGGGTGGCGCAGTCCAGACGGCGGTGCAGCTGGTGGTGCGGGTCCCGTTCGGCCTCCGTCCCCAGCGCAGGGCCACGGCGCTCGTCTACCGACAGCTCGCCGAGTTGGCCGGTGGACGCCGGGAGGGACGCCAGGAGGGATCGAGCCCAGCGGTTGCCCTCTCCGTCGACAGGGCCCAGGCCATGCTGGGTTCCGGCGCCCTCTTCGGACGCCCGGACGCACAGGCCCTGCGCGGCATGGTCGACGAGGCTCGTCGCATGCGCCTCGAGCTGATCGCCATCGGCGGCCTGCTCCGCCGCCTGCCCGACGAGCCCGGAACCGAACAGGCCATCGACCGGGTGCGGAAGAAGCTCGCCCTGTTCCTGTTGGCGCTCTCGGACGCCGTGATCAGCTCCGGGTCGAGGGGCCACCCACCGCTGGATCCGGGAGCGGGCGCGTGGCAGGAGCTCCGCCAGGCCATGGACGTCCTCGAAGCGAGGATCGAGCTGCGCCCCCGGGCCGGCGGGGCGGCCGCCGTCGTCCTGACCCATTTCCGATCGCTCCGTGGCCAGATCCGAGCCGCGACCCGGCTGGTGGGCCGGGCGACCGACGTTCCGATCGGGTCGATCCTCCAGGTCGGGCGCCCCAGGACGCACCCGGTGGTCGCAGACCTCCGGACCATCTGGGGCGTCCTGGCCGAGAACCTGACCACGACGTCCCCCGCGTTCCGTCACGCCGTCCGGCTGGCCGTCGTCGTCCCGGTGCTCGACGTCGCCTTCCAGCACTCGGGTCTGGCCCGTTCCTACTGGATCCCGCTCAGCGCCGCGGTCGTCCTCCGACCCGACTACACGGCCACCATGAGCCGCGGCCTGGCCCGCGTGGGCGGCACGGTGGTGGGCGTCGGGGCCGTCGGCGCCATCGTCGGCGGCCTCCATCCGGGCACGGCGGCCGTCGTGGCGCTGGTTGCCCTGACCGGCTGGGGCGCTTTCAGCCTCTACCAGTCGAGCTACGCGGTAGGGGTCGCGTTCCTCACCGGCCTGGTGCTGATGTTGGCGGGCGTCGGCCAGCCCGCCACCCTCGCCCTGGCCGGCTACCGGCTCCTCGACTCGGTGATCGGCGGCTCGGTGGCCCTGGTGGCGTACCTGCTGTGGCCCACATGGTCCAAGGCGGAGGCCCAGCAGTCGCTGGCCCGGTTGGTGGCCGCCCAACGTCGGTATGTGTCCGCGGTTCTGGCCGGGTTGACCACGGAGCCGCCCCGTGATCCCGAGGAGCTGCGGAGGCTCGGACGGCTCGCCAGGCTCGCCTACATCGACGCCCAGTCCGCGGTGGGTCGCTCGCTGGCCGAACCGCCGGCCAAGCGGATCGACCCCGAGGTCAGCCAGGGCATCCTCGTCGCGCTGCGACGCATGATACGCGCCGCCCACAGCCTCCGCACCGAGACGGCGGTGCCTCCCACCCTTGCCGGCATCGACCGATTCGCGGATGCGGTGGACCGGTCGTTTGCCACGGTCGAGGACGGGCTGGAGGGGAACATGTCGGTCGACGCCCTTCCCCCGCTGAGGGACATGTACCACCGGATCGACCGAGGTTCGGCGGACGCACCGGCCGCGCTTCCGGTGCTGATCCAACTCGACGAGATGATCAACGCAGTCGACACGGTGGGCCAGCTCATGGGCGCCCGGGATCAGGACGACCGGGCGTGACCGCCGGCGCCGACCCCGGTGAGTCCCCCGGGTGCGTCGACCGGGCCCGACGGAACACCTAGGGTTTCTGCCACACCGCCCGGTCAGTCGACCGACGCCTGCAGGCACGCCTTGCACCGATGGGCGGAGGGAGCACGGATGCCTGCAGACGGCCACTTCGGACGGATCCCGATCACCGACGAGGACGACGCCATCGCCGCTGCCCTCGAGGAGGTCAGCGTCCCGGCCCTCATGATGTCGGTGGTGCACATGACGGGAGACCCGTCGATCCTCCGGGGCACCTCGCTGCCGGCCGGCGTCTACCTCAACGAGGTCCAGGGGTTCATGGGCCCCGAGGACCAGAGCGCGGTGCGGGCACAGGCCCTGGAGGCGATCATCGCCTATCGGGACGGTGGGTGCGCGCTGCCCCCGGCACCGGGCCCCCGGTTGGTCCACGAGATGATGAACGTACTGGTGGCACAGGAGGTGCCCGAGGAGTACGTGCCCCTGATGCTCGAGGAACTCGAGCTCGACGGTGCCGATACCCGTGACCTCCACTGGGCCGACGGCATACCGGACGAGGACAAGGTGGCCTTCCACGTCGTGGTCATCGGCGCCGGCATGTCCGGCCTTCTGGCCGGTTTCCGCCTAGCCGGTGCCGGCATCCCCTTCACCATTGTCGAAAAGAACTCCGGGGTCGGGGGAACCTGGTGGGAGAACCGCTACCCCGGATGCCGGGTCGACGTCGGGAACCACTTCTACTGCTACTCGTTCGCCCCCAACAACGAATGGTCGGAGTTCTTCGCCCGGCAGCCCGAGCTGCAGGCGTACTTCGACCGCTGCATGCACGACTTCGGGATCGACGCGTATGTCCGGTTCGACACCGAGGTCGTGCGGGCGCAGTGGGACGACGGTTCGGCCCGGTGGTCGGTCGAGCTGCGCGGGCCGGCCGGTGCCGTCGAGACCATGGAGGCCGACGTAGTGATCAGTGCCGTCGGGCAGCTCAATCGCCCCGAACTCCCGGACATCCCCGGACGCGACTCGTTCGAGGGTGTGTCCATGCACTCGGCCCGGTGGATGGAGGGCACCGACCTCCGGGGCAAGCGGGTGGCGGTCATCGGAACCGGCGCCAGCGCCTTCCAGATCGTGCCCTCCATCGCCCAGGACGCCGCCCACGTGGCCGTTTTCCAACGATCGGCGCCCTGGATGTTCCCCAACCCGCACTATCACGACCAGGTCGGGCCCGGGGCACGCTGGGCCTTCGACCACCTGCCCTACTACGGGCGCTGGTACCGGTTCCTCTTGTTCTGGCCGGCGTGTGACGGTGGGCTGCCCGCCATGCGGGTCGATCCGGAGTGGCCCGATCAGAGCCGCTCCGTCAGTGCTCTGAACGACGCCGCCCGAGAGATGTTCACCCGGTGGATGACAGACCAGGTCGGCGACGATCGTGAGCTCGCAGCCAAGGTGGTGCCCGACTACGTGTGCCTGGGCAAGCGAACGCTCCAGGACAACGGCAGCTGGCTCTCCGCCCTCACCCGTGACGACGTCGACCTGATCACCGATCCCATCGAGGCCATCGGGACCGACCGTGTCACCTGCCGGAGCGGTGACGAGTACCCGGTGGACGTGATCGTCTTCGCCACCGGCTTCCACGCCAACCGGTACCTGTGGCCCATGGAGATCGTGGGGCGCAACGGGGTGGCGCTGGCCGACCAGTGGGGCGAACGGCCCACGGCCTACCTGGGCATCACCATCCCCAACTTCCCCAATCTCTTCTGCCTCTACGGCCCGGGCACCAACCTGGCCCACGGTGGCAGCCTGATCTTCCACTCCGAGTGCCAGATCCGCTACGTCATGGGTTGTATCACCGCACTCCTGGCCGGTGGCCACGGTTCGATCGAGTGCCGCCAAGAGATCCACGATGCCTACAACCGGCGCCTGCAGGACGAGCTCGACACCATGGTGTGGTCGCATCCGTCGATCCGGCACAGCTGGTACCGCAACGCCGAAGGCCGCATCTACATCCTCTCCCCCTGGCGCCTGGTCGACTACTGGCGCTGGACCCGGGCCCCCGCACTCGACGAGTTCGTTCTGACCCCGGGTCGACGCGCCCCGGCCACTGGCGCCTGACGCACCGGGCCACGCAAGCGGAGCCCTCGCCTCCCTCCCCCGACGCGCGCCGGCCTCCCTCCGCCCGAGGTGGCCGCCTTGCGGACTGATCACTCTGAGTGGGAGACTTACCACTTCGGGTGATATTTCATCGATCAGAGGGACGTACCGAGGGGTGTTCGACATAGCGAGACGATGGAGCCGCCGGATCGGCGTATGCGCCGTTGCTCTGGCCTCCGTGGCGGTGGTCGCCACGGCGGCCGCCCCGACCCAGGGATCGGCCGCCGCCACCCTCGCCGGCCACGACGTCGGGACCCCGGTGTCGGCCGACTTCTGGTTGGCCACTCCGGCCGGGTCGACCTTCGCCTTCGGGACCACCGCCTACAGCTCCCTGGCCGGTCCGCTCAATCAACCGATCGTCTCGGCGCTGGCCACCGGCGACGGACAGGGGTTCTGGCTGGTGGCCTCCGACGGCGGCATCTTCTCCTTCGGGGACTCCCACTTCTTCGGGTCCACGGGCAACCTCCGCCTCAACAAGCCGATCGTGGGCATGGCCTCGACCCCCGACGGCAAGGGGTACTGGCTCGTGGCCTCCGACGGCGGCATCTTCTCCTTCGGGGACGCCTCCTTCTACGGCTCCACCGGGAACCTCACCCTGCAGCAGCCGGTGATCTCCATGGCCGCCATGCCCGACGGCAAGGGGTACTGGATGCTGGCCGCCGATGGCGGCGTCTTCGCCTTCGGTGACGCACCCTTCTACGGGTCGGTGGCGGGGACCACCGGTGACCCGGTGCAACGGCTGGTGCCCACTTCGACGGGAAGCGGGTACTGGATCGTGCGCCAGAACGGGGATGCCGTCCCCTACGGCGACGCCGCGTCCCACCGGATCCCCACACAGGCGCTGCTCTACAAGCCGGTGACGCCCGGGGACAAGGCGGTCCTCTTCGCCTTTCAGCAGCTCGGGAAGCCCTACATCTGGGGGGGGAACGGTCCGGTCGGCTACGACTGCTCGGGCCTGGCCCTGGCGTCGTGGAGCCAGGCGGCCGGCGTCGGGTTCGCCAGGGTTTCCGATGACCAGTACCACACGGCCGGGGTGGCGGTGCCCCTGGGCAGCCTGCAGGCCGGCGACCTGGTCTTCTGGGGCACCAACCAGACCGATTGGACCAGCGTCTACCACACCGCGATCTACGTCGGGGGCGCCAACATCGTTGAGGCCACCGGCGACCACGTGCAGCTCAACGAGCTGGGCCAGTGGGGCTCGGGCGACCTGATGCCCAACGGCCGCCGGCCCTGAGCGGGCTCCGGCCTCACCCGGTCCTCACCGGGTCCGACGACCGGCCGCCCGGACCGACCGTCGTTCAGACGACGAAGGCACACCCGTCCCACGACGCCACCGGGCGGGGCCGCCGTCGCCCCTCCAAGGTGAGCTGCAACTCGTGGGGCCGGAGTGCTCGTGGCAGTCGGGCGTGGACCAGCACCCCGTCCACCAGAAACATCTGGTAGCCGTCGAGTGAGGCCGGGGGCTTGAGGGTGGCGTTGAGGAAGGTGACCCCCCGGCAGCACCGGTTGCGGCGGCAGCGGACGTAGACCGACCCACCCTGCTCCTCGACGAAGGAGCGGAGCTCCGACGACACTGTCACCAACACGGGACCAGTGTACGGCTCGAGGGTGGGGACTCGTCCATCACCCCGCGTTGGTCAGGTCGGCAGCACCCATCCAGGCGGCCAGGTCGTCGCCGGGGAACGATCCGATGGCTGCCGCTGGCAGCGGCCGGCCGTAGAGGAAGCCCTGCGCCAGGTGGCAGCCCAGGGCGGTGAGCTCGGCCGCCTGACTGGACCGTTCGATCCCCTCGGCGATGACCGCCATTCCCAGCGAGTCACCCAGGGCGATCACCGCTCGCACGATGGCCTTGTCATCAGGGTCCTCGTCGAGCTGATCGATGAAGCTCCGATCGATCTTGAGGGTCTCGACCGGAAGCTGCTTCAGGTAGCTCAACGAGGAGTACCCGGTTCCGAAGTCGTCGATGGAGAGTTGGACCCCGAGGTCGCGGAGCCGGCCCAGGGTCACCACGGCAGCGACCGGATCGCTGAGAATCGCTCCCTCTGTGATCTCCAACCAGACGTGGTCGGGCCAGAAGCCGGAGTCGTCGATGGCGGCAGCGGCCAGTTCGGGGAACGACGGGTCGGCCAGCTGCTGTGCCGCCACGTTGACGGAGATGTTGAGTCGACCGTTGTCCTGGTGCTCCCTGGCCCGCTCGACGGCCCACACCGCCCCTTGGCGACAGGCCTCCCGCAGGACCCAGGTGCCGAGCGGCACGATCAGTCCGCAGGCCTCGGCCAACGGGATGAACTCACCCGGGGCCAGCAGCCCCCGGGTGGGATGCTGCCAGCGCACCAGGGCCTCCATCCCCACCAGCCGGATGTCGTGGAGATCGACGACGGGCTGATAGTGGAGCACGAATTCCGAACGCTCGAGGGCCCGGTGCAGCTCGTTGGTCATCCTCAGGCTCTCGACCGTCGGGAGCTCGTCATCCTCGGAGTAGACGGCGATGCGGGCCGGGCCGAGGTCCTTGGCGCGGTACATGGCCACGTCTGCATTGCGCAGGAGCGTTGTCGGGAGCATCGTCTCGGTGGACGACAGCGCGATGCCGATGCTCAACGAGATGAATTGCTCGTGATTTGCCTCGGTCAACGGCCGGTCCATGGCCTTGCTGACCCGGCGGGCGATCTCGACGGCCTCCTCCTCGGTGGCCACCTCGCACAGCAGGGTGAACTCGTCCCCGCCGAACCGGGCCAGGAGATCTCCGGCCCGGAGCGAGGCCTGCAGCCGCAGGGCCACCCGCTGGAGGAGACGATCGCCGGCATCGTGGCCGAGGCCGTCGTTGATCAGCTTGAACCGGTCGAGGTCGAGGAACATCAGCGCCACGTGGTGGCCCTTTCGCTCGGCGCGCACGATCGACCGCTCGAGCCGTTCCATGAACACCGTCCGGTTGGGAAGGCCGGTGAGCTGGTCGTGCACCGCTGCATGGGCGAGCCTCTCGCGCAGGGCGCGCTGCTCCGTGATGTCCTCGATCTGGGCGATCATGTAGAGCGGCTCACCTGACCGGTCGCGGACGCAGGACGCACCGACCGACACCCACACCAGCTGGCCATCGCCGCGCACGTAGCGCTTCTCCATGTTGTACCTGTCGACCACACCGGACACGGTCGCATCGATGCGGGCCGCGCTGTCCGCCCAGTCATCCGGGTGGGTGATCTCCCGCAGGCTCATTCCCACGAGGTCCTCGGGACGGTACCCGAGGATCTGCGCGTACGCCGCGTTCGCCCGGATCAGGTTGCCGTCCAAGGTGGACACGGCGATGCCCATGGGCGCCTGTTCGAAGATCCCCTGGTTCCGCTCCTGGGTTTCGGTGAGCGTCGACTCGGTGTCGGCCAGAAGTGCCATCCCCCAGGCCACCGCCTCCCCGACCATGATGCAGCACGGGACCACGTAGACGGCAGAGGCCAGACCCAGGGCGGATCGGCCCGCGGTGCCGCCCAACAGGGGCACGACGTAGGCGACGATCAGGAGCGGTGCGAACTTGATCGACGTACCCCTCGGATGGGCCAGGCCCAGCCAGGCGAAGACCATGACGAACGTGATGGCGTAGAGGAACCCGTTCCCATCGGCCAACCGATAGTCGAGCCCGATGGTGGCAAAGGTCAGCGGCACCAGCCACAACGTCACCGATCGGGGCCAGCGGCACCAGGGGAGCACCCAGAGGGCCATGCCGGAGACGAGGGCGCCGAGCCCGATGGCCACGGTGGCGAACCGGGAGGTATGGCCAGGGGCGAGGAGCTCGGCCGACACCACGAGGAGGCTCGAGACCATCCACATCCCTGCCGCCAGCCTGCCGACCGTGGACGTGGACAGCATCCCGTCCGCACTCGTCCCCTCGCCCCACAGGCCGGCCATACCTGTTCTTCGGCACAATGGGTGCAGGTATTGAGGTGCAGGTAGTGAGCGGTATCGGCCGACGCGGACACGGGCCGACCACGATCCTACGCCCGATCCTGTGGATAACTGCCCGTCGGACCATGGGGACCGGGCGGGCGCCCGGTCCACCGGCATCCGTTCCGGGATGGGCGTAGATTTGTTCCCCGTGTCCGGCACCACCGTGCGATTCGGGATCCTCGGAGCGGCCCGGATCGCCCCGGCCGCCCTGATCCGCCCGGCGGCGCGGAGCCCCGAGGCGGTGGTCGACCTGGTGGCGGCCCGGGACCACGGCCGCGCCACCGCCTATGCCGGGCGCCACGGGATCCCCCGGGTGGCCGACCGTTACGAGGACGTGGTCTCCGACCCCGCCCTCGACGCCGTGTACCTCCCGCTCCCCAACAGCCTCCATGCCCGCTGGACCCTCGCCGCCCTGGAGGCCGGCAAGCACGTCCTCTGCGAGAAGCCCTTCACCTCCAACGCCGAAGAGGCCCGGACGGTGGCCGCTGCGGCAACCAGGGCCAGGGCCGTCGACGGCCTGGTGGTGGTCGAGGCGTTCCACTACCGCTACCACCCACTGGCCCGGCGGATGCGCGAGATCGTCGACAGCGGAGAGCTGGGCCGTCTCCGGCACATCGAGGCCTGGATGTGCGCACCGATCCCCGACAAGTCGGACATCCGCTACCAGTACGACCTGGGCGGCGGGGCCATGATGGACATGGGGTGCTACGTGGTCCACATGGCACGCATGCTCGGCGGCGAGGAGCCCGAGGTGCGATCGGCCGCCGCCAAGCTCCACTCCCCCGACGTCGACCGGGCCCTGTCCGCAGAGCTGCAGTTCCCGGGCGGCCACACCGCGTCGGTCCACTGCTCGATGTGGTCCAGCTCGGTCCTCCACCTCTCCGCCCGGGTGGTCGGTGACGCCGGGGAGCTCCGGGTGGCCAATCCGATCGCACCCCAGTACGCCAGCTGGCTGACCGTGCGATCGGGTGGGGGGCGTCGCACCGAGTTCCCGGCACGACGACCGACGTACGCCTACCAGCTCGACGCCTTCTGCGACGCCGTCCTGCGAGGTGGGCCGGTGCTCACCCCGCCGGAGGACGCCGTTGCCAACATGGCGGTCATCGACGCCGTGTACCGTGCAGCCAACATGCACCCCAGGGGGACGTGACCTCTCGTCCCCCACGACCCAAGGAGCCGGCACCATGAGCACCTTCCCCTACGACAGCCGTTTCGCCGTGCACCGCCGCCTTCCCGAGCACGGGACACCCCGTACCGAGGTGCTCGAGGCCCTGCGCACCATGGCCGTCGAAGAGGACGCCACCTGGGAGTCGGGCAAGTGCTCGGGCACCATGTACTGCGGGGACCACGAGCACTACCGGTTCATGAACGAGGCCTTCGGCCTCTTCGCCCACGTCAACGTGCTCCAGCGGGACATGTGCCCCAGCGCCACCAAGTTCGAGTCCGAGATCATCGCCATGACCCTCGACCTCCTGCACGCCGAGGCGGTCACCTCCGGCGAACCGGTGGGGTTGGTGGCCACCGGCGGAACCGGAAGCATCTGCCATGCCATGCTCGCCTACCGGGAGCACGCGGCCGCCGAGCGCGGCGTCCGCCGGCCCAATGTGATCAAGCCGGAGACCGGCCACCCCGCGTTCGACAAGGCGTGCCACCTGTTCGGGATCGAACTGCGGGTTGCGCCGGTCGACCCGGTGACCACCCTGGTCGACACGGACTGGGTCGACCAGCACATCGACGAAGACACGGTGGCCATCATCGGCTCGGCCTGCAACTACGGCTACGGCACCGTCGACCCGATCGACCGGATGTCCGAGATCGCGCTGCGGCACGGGGTCGGGCTCCACGTGGACGGATGCCTCGGCGGCTTCATCCTCCCCTTCGGCCAGGAGCTCGGGTACGACGTGCCCGTCTTCGACTACCGCCTCCCCGGTGTCACCTCGATTTCCGCGGACACCCACAAGTACGGGTACGCGTTCAAGGGGACCTCGGTCCTCACCTTCCGGGACAAGGCCATCCGCAACGCCCAGTACTTCTTCCTGACCGGCTGGAGCGGGGGGAAGTACTGCTCACCGGGCATGGAGGGCTCCCGATCGGGCGGCCTCATCGCCGCCACCTGGGCGGCCATGGTCCAACTCGGCCGAGAGGGCTACCGCCACTACGCCAGGGCCATATTCGAGACGGCCGCCACCATGCAGCGCTCCGTCCTGTCCCATCCCGAGCTGCGCATCCTCGGGAGCCCCACCTTCCTGTTCAGTTTCACCTCGGACGAGTTCGACATCTACCACGTGAACGACTTCATGCGTGAGCGTGGCTGGCGGTTCAACGGACAGCAGTACCCGAACGCACTGCACATGGCGGTCACCCGTCCCCAGACCCAGGACGACGTGGCCGACGCGTTCGACGGCGACCTCACCGATGCCGTGGCCTACGCCAGGGCCCATGCCGGCGAAGCGCCCAGATCGGGCGCTATCTACGGCGGGGTGGCCGGCGGGTTGACCAACGAGGCGGACGAGTTCATCAAGCTGATGATGGGCGAGATGATGGACGCGCAGCAGGCCATCCCCGCCGATGCCTGAGGCCCGCCACGGCAGGGACCGCCCACCGGCGTGAGCAGTGCGAACACGCCCGTGCGGGACGAACGGTACGTCCTGGCCGTCGACCTCGGCACCGGAGGGCCCAAGGTCGGCCTGGTGTCACTGACCGGTGTCATCGCCTGGAAGGAGCACTGTCCGGTACCCACCCTCCGGACGCCCGATGGCGGGGCCATCCAGGACGCAGAGCACTGGTGGCAGGTGATCCGGTCCAGCGCGCGTCGGGCCGTCGACTCCGGGGCGGTGGCCGCCGACCGCATCGTGGCCGTCTCGTGCACCGGCCAGTGGGCGTCCACGGTGCCGGTCGACGCATCCGGGCGACCGGTGGGCGACTGCCTGCTGTGGTCCGACACCCGTGGAGGCCAGCTGTCCCGGGACAGGGTGGGTGGCCCCGTCGCCGGCTACGCCCCCATGGCCGCGGCCAGGTGGATCCACCGCAGCGGTGGGGCGCCCTCCACGTCGGGGGCCGATCCCATCGGCCACATCCTCTTCATCGAGCACGAACTGCCCCGGGTGGCCCGGGATGCCCGCTGGTACCTGGAGCCGGTCGACTACCTGTCGATGCGGTTCACCGGCATCGCCGCCGCCACTCCTGCCTCGATGGCCGGTGCCTGGCTGACCGACAACCGGCACCCCGAGCGGCTCGACTACGACCAGGTGCTGGTCAGGTCCTCGGGCGTTCCGGTGGAGAAGCTCCCGCCCCTGCGCCGGACCGGCAGCGTCGTCGGCGAGCTCCTGCCCGACGTGGCCGCCAACCTCGGGGTGCCCGCCGGCATCGCGGTCATCGCCGGCACTCCCGACCTCCACTCCGCCTGCGCCGGTTCCGGCGCCGTGCTCGGTCATCAGGCGCACATCGCCATCTCCACCACCAGCTGGATCAGCTGCCCGTACCCGAAGAAGAAGACCGATCCCCTCCGGCAGATCGCCACCGTGCCCGGCATCATCCCCGGGCTCAACCTGGTGGCCAACAACCAGGAGTCAGGCGGGAAGTCCCTCGAGTGGCTCAGGGGATTCCTCTTCGACGGGCCCGATCTCCCCCCGTTCGACCACCTGACCGCGCTGGCCGAGCAGTCCCGACCCGGAAGCGGGCGGCTGATCTTCACCCCCTGGTTAGCCGGCGAGCGGTCTCCCGTCGACAACCGGGCGGCACGTGGCGGCTTCCACAACCTCTCGCTGCAGACCACCCGGGCCGACATGGTCCGGGCCGTACTGGAGGGAGTGGCCTTCAACTCCCGATGGCTGAGCGAGGCGGTCGAGCGGTTCGTCGGGCGGCCCTTCGGGGCCATCCGGGCCGTCGGAGGGGGTGCGACCTCCTCGCTGTGGTGCTCCATCTACGCCAACGTGCTCGATCGGCCCGTCGAGCAGGTCGCCGACCCCCTGCACGCCAATCTCCGCGGGAGCGCCCTGCTGGCCGGGATGGCCCTCGGCGAGGTGGAGGCCGGGGAGCTCCACTCCCTGGTGCAGGTGGAGGAGGTCCACACTCCCGAGCCGGCGACCCGTCGTGTCTACGACCAGCTCTTCGCGGAGTTCCCCACCTTCTACTCGTCCCAGAAGGGCCTGTTCGCCCGACTCAACGACAGAAGCGCCGGTTCCGGCCCCTCATGATCCGGCGAGGGCCCATGGGCCGGCAGTGAACAGGTGGGCGGGCCCGGGCCGGCCCAACAGGTACCCCTGGGCCTCGTCACACCCCATGTCCCCCACGGCGCGCAGTTCGGCCTCGGTCTCGACCCCTTCGGCCACCACCCGCAACCCCAGCTTGTGGGCGAGGTCGACGACGGTGGACACGATGGTCGGGTCCTGGCCGGACGAGCCCAGCCCTGCCACGAAGCTGCGGTCCACCTTCAACCTGTCGATGGGAAGTCCCTTCAGGTAAAGCAGCGAGGAATAGCCGGTGCCGAAATCGTCGAGGGCCATGTGCACCCCCAGATCCCGGATCCTCTGCATGGTCTCGCCGATCCTCACGATGTCCAGGACCAGCACCGATTCGGTGACTTCGAGAACAAGGCAGGTCGGGTCCAGGCGGGACTTGAAGAGGGCGTGGACGACGTCGCCGTGGAATTCGGGGTCCTGGAGTTGGCGGGCCGACACGTTCACCGACATGGACAGGCCGGGGCGCCCCTCGTCCTGCCAGAGGCGGCACTGCCTGGTGGCCTCTTCGAGCACCCATCGACCGATGGGCACGATCTCCCTGGTCTGTTCGAGGAGCGGCACGAATTCCGACGGCGCCACCGAACCCAGTTCGGGGTGGTCCCACCGCAGGAGTGCCTCCATTCCCACCATGTCCCCCCCCAACCGGAACAGCGGCTGGTAGTGCACCGACAGCTGCTGGCGTTGGTGGGCCACGCCGAGCTCGTCGCCCAGCTGGCTCCGGCGGCGGTTGTCCCTTCCGATCACTTCGTTGAACGACTCGAACCTGGCCGGGCCGCCCCGCTTGGCCTGGTACATGGCGGCGTCCGCCTGGGCCAGGCAGACCTCGGGATCGGAATCGGGCGGCACCGGCGCGATACCGATACTCACCGAGGTGTGGAGCTGCCGGTCGCCGAGGGGGACGGGCGCCCGCATGGCCTGGTGGATCCGCTCGGCCAGCGACTGTGCCGCTCCGACCGGATCAGCGAGGTCTTCGGCCAGCACCACGAACTCGTCACCGCCCAGTCGGGCCACGGTGTCCGCCCCCCGCACCAGCTCCCTGAGCCGCAGTGCCACTGCCTCGAGCAGGCAGTCACCGGCCGGGTGGCCGAAGCGGTCGTTGATGGCCTTGAAGTTGTCCAGATCGAGGAAGAGCAGCATCGCGTGTGTGCCCTTGCGGCTCGCGGCGAACGCCGCCTGGCGGAGCCGATCGGTGAGCAGGGTGCGATTGGGGAGGCCGGTCAACTGGTCGTGGAGCGCCCGGTGGGCCAGGTTGGCCTGCTCCTCCTTGAGGTGCTGCTGGAGGGCCCGGCGGGTCTCGTCGAACTGGCGGACGATCCGGACCAGGCTGCCGTCGCAGCTGAAGCTGACCACGTTGCAGGCCAGGGTGAGCAGCTCGTCGCTGACCTGAAGGCGGGCCGCCTCTTCGGCGATGACCGCCTTGGTGCAGTCGCGCCAGGCGAAGTAGGCCTTGGCCACACTGGCCAGCTCGGCGTCCACGACGATCGCCTGCTCGCCCTGGCGGGCCAGCGTCTGCTCCTCCTCCGTCGAGGCCACCTGGTCGGTGGCGATCCAGCGACCGATGAGCTCGGTGGCGAGGCGGGCGGTGACGAAGGCCTCACCCCGGAGGCTGTCTGCGAACTGGCAGTCGACCAGGCGACCGACCTCGTCGGCCCGGGCCTGCACTGCGGTCCCGAGCGCCACCCGCTCCTCGCTGATGGCCGGCAACGGCAGGCCGTCGTCCTCCGATGGGATCTCAGTATCCGGCATCGGAGCCATGTTCTCCACATCGGCCGGATCCGACGGCGACTTGACAACGCTCGTCGACAGACCGGGCGCCCCGCCACGGCGTTGTGCCTAGGGTGGGGTCATCGCCGAGTCCCCAGGGAGGAACCCGTGAAGGCAGCGGTCTACTACGAGACAGGCGGCCCCGACGTGTTCCGCTACGAGGACGTCCCCGACCCGGAGCCCGGCGTCGGCGAGGTGCTGGTACGCGTCGAGGCGGTCAGCATCGAAGGGGGCGACACCCTCAACCGCCTGGGAGGAGCGTTGTCGCACACACCGCACATCGTCGGCTACCAGTGCGCGGGCACCGTGGTGTCCGTCGGCAAGGGCACCACCGACTTCGCCGTGGGCGATCGAGTGGTCACGGTGGGCATGGACGGATCCCATGCCGAGCTCCGGGCCGTGGGCCAGTCGTTCTGTTGGCCCGTCCCGCCGGCACTGACCGTCGAACAGGCGGCGTGCGTACCGGTGCCGTTCGGGACGGCCGATGACTGCCTGTTCGAATTCGGGCGCCTTCAACCCGGGGAGACCGCACTCATCCATGCCGGCGCCAGCGGGGTCGGCATCGCCGCCATCCAACTGGCCAAACGGGCGGGCGCCCGGGTCGTGGCCACTGCATCCAGCCCCTCCCGGCTCGAGCGGTTGGGCGAGTTCGGCCTCGACGACGGCATCGACTACACGTCGACCGACTTCGTCGAGGAGGTGAAGTGGCTGACCGACGGCAAGGGAGCGGACGTAATCGTGGACTCCATCGGCGGGTCGACCCTGCAGAAGAGCCTCTACTGCCTCGCCTACCGCGGCCGCTGCGTCACGTTCGGCGATGCCGGAAGGGAGCTCACCGCGAAGGTGGACATCTCGACGATGCGGCCCGGCAATCAGACCCTGGTGGGCTACTTCCTCGGAGCCGAGCTCTTCTTGAGCCCTCGACCCCACGCCCTGATCGCACGGCACCTCGCCGACATCGCCTCCGGCGAGCTACGGGTGGTCATCGACCGACGGTTTCCCCTCGCCGAGGCCGGCGAAGCCCATGCCTACATCGAGAGCAGGCAGGCATTCGGCCGTGTGCTCCTGGTTCCATGAGGCGGGTACCGGGTTGGCCGGCTCGGTGCGGGCACTCCGCCCACCCGACCGGCGCCCACCCGTCCCGGCGCCCACCGCGGCCCCGGCCATCCCTGGCCTGAGCGGATGATCCGTCGGGCTGCCATCGATGACGTGGACGACCTCGTGGAGCTGATCCACGACCTGGCCGAGTACGAGCGCTCGCCGGCCGCCGTGAAGATCGACCGCGACCTGCTGGCAGCCGCCCTCTTCGCCGAGTCACCAGCCGTTTCCGCCCACGTGGCCGAAGACCAGGGTCGAATCGTGGGCATGGCCATCTGGTTCCTCAACTTCTCGACGTGGACGGGCCACCACGGCATCTTCCTGGAGGACCTCTATGTCCGTCCGGAGGCGCGTGGCCAAGGGATCGGCCGGGCACTCCTCACTGCCCTGGCCACCGTTGCCCACCACTCCGACTACACCCGCATCGACTGGTCGGTGCTCGATTGGAACGAGCCGGCGCTGCGCTTCTACCGGTCGCTGGGGGCCGAGCCCATGGACGAATGGACCGGCTACCGGCTCTCGGGCCCGGAGCTGGCAGCCCTGGCCGGCGGCGAACCCGCCCCGTGACCGGACGGGCCCGGCCAGGCACGCAGGTTTCCCACGGGCCGATTCAGATGGTGAAGGCCAGACCGGCTGCCAGCTGGGCACCCAGCACCCGGTCGCCCGAATAGCGGATCTCCCCGTCGGGACGGGCTCCGCTGTCATGGCGCCCACCGGTCAGCCGCAGGAAGAGCATGGCCGGCATCTCGAGGCCCACGGTCGGAGGCCCGTCGAACGAAACGACGACGTTTGCCCGTCCGTCGACCGCGATCAGGTAGGTGACGGGCACCGGACCGGTCAGGTCGATGCGCACCCGGGACCCCTCGGGCATCCGCGCCCGCCGTCCCACGATGTAACCGAGGCCGGTGGCGACTTCGTCCAGAGCAGAGCGGACGTCGTCGACGTCCGGGCGCGACGCGAGTCCCAGTGCCGCCCGGACGTCGTGCTCGTGGAGGTAGCAGTCATAGTGCCGGATCCTCATGAACCGCCCGTAGGTCTCGTCGTTGCCGGCCGGGGTCCACGACGGAGCATCGAACTCCTCCTGGGTCATGGCGTCGAGTGCAGCCATCCGCCCCGTCGTGATCTCCTCGAGACGGGCGCACATCTCTGTCCCACCGAGGGTGCGCATCGACTCGACCCAGACCTCGTTGGCCTCGGCGATGGGGTTCCGCATGTGGGTGAGGCGGGAGATGTCGACGGCCGGCGGCTGGATGCCGGACAACATGGATTCGGTCCCGATGACGTGGCTCACCACGTCCCGCACCGTCCAACCGGGGAGGCAGGTCGGGGTGTCCCACTGCTCGTCGGACAGCGTCGCGCTGAGCTCGGCAAGGGCGGCGTACTCATGTCGGAGCAGGTCGACGGTCTTCTGCTTGTCGAGAATTGTCGGCATCGGAAGGACACCGTAGCGGGCGCACCGCCCGCCAGCCGGAGGCGCCCGCCCCGGTCGGGAGGGCCCCTGGTGGCCGATTGCGGCTCAACCGGGCGGGAGTTGCAGTCGATAGGGCAGGCAGGAGGAGTACGGGGTGGCCGAATGAACCTGAAGTCAAACGGGTGGAGGTACGTGCTGGCCGCCGGCTTGGTCGCCGTCGCGGGCTACTTCGCTCTCCCCGATGCCGCCTGGCAGGATGCCCTCTACTCGGCCATCGGCACCGCCTCGGTGGTGTGCATCCTGGTCGGCATCAGAGTGCACCGCCCCAGCGACCGCCTCGCCTGGTACCTCCTGGCACTCGGCGGCCTGTGCCTCACCCTGGGTGACGACGTGAACAACTACTACGGCCTCGTCCTCCACGAGACCGTGCCGTTCCCGTCGGTCTGCGACGCGCTCTACCTGGCCGGATACCCCTTCCTCTTCGCTGGGGTGCTGAGGCTCACCCGCAGCCCCAACCGGGCCTACCGGCGGGAGGACTACGCCGATTCCGCCATCGTCGCACTGGGCGCCCTGGCCGTCTCCTGGCACTTCCTGATGAACTCGTACGTGCAGGACGCGTCGCTCACCACCTTCGGCAAGCTGGTCATCCTGGCCTATCCGATCATGGACATCGCGTTGATCTTCATCGTGTGCCGTTCCCTGCTGTTCGGAGTGTCGACGGCTCCGTTCCACAAAATCCTCGCAGCCGCCCTCATCACGGAGTTCATCGCCGACTTCGTCTTCGACGTACTCGTCCTGCACACCAGCTACGCCACCGGAAACGCGGTGGACGCCCTCTTCCTTGCCGAATACGTGCTGATCGGAGTGGCCGCGCTCCATCCTTCCATCGCCGGCAAACCCCCCGGGTCCGCGGATACCGACGCCATCAGCGCCGAACGGGACGCGGCCAGTCGGCGCCGGATGCCCGTCGTGGTGTTGGCCGGGCTCATCCCACCGGCGATCCTGGTCATCGCCAGCAGCCTCGACGTTTCGGTCAATGTCCCGGTCATGGCGGGCCTCTGCGTTGCCGTCTTCGCGCTGGTCTATCTCCGGATGATGTGGCTCATCGAACGGATCAGCCGCCAGAGCCTCGAGATCGAGGAGCACGTCGATGCCCTCGAGGCATCGCACCTGCAGCGGGACGAGCTCGAGGCCGAGCTGCGGTACCTGGCCTTCCACGACGGACTGACCGGCCTGGCCAATCGCGCCCTTCTCCACGACCGCGTGGATCACGCCCTGGCCTCCATGACCCGGTCCGGCAGATCGGTGGCGCTGTGCTTCGGGGACCTCGACGGGTTCAAGACGGTCAACGACACCCTCGGTCACCACGTCGGCGACTCCGTGCTGGTGAAGACGGGCGCGCTCCTGGAGTCGATCGTCCGCCCCGGGGACACCGTGGCCCGATTTGGAGGCGACGAATTCGCCGTCCTGATGGTCGACGTCGAGAGCCCGGAAGCGGCAGTGGACTTCGCTCACCGGATCGTCTCGGCCCTCCACGAAGCGCTCGAGTTCGAGCGCAACCAGGCAGGTGTCTCCATCAGCGTCGGGGTGGCCGTAGCCGACTCCACCACACCCGCCGAACGACTGATGAGCGAAGCCGACGCGGCAATGTACGAGGCGAAGGTGAACGGGAAGAACCGCGTCGAAGTGTTCGAATCGTCGATGCGCGCCCGGCTGCTCGAGCGCCTCGAACTGACCGGCGGGTTCCGCGGGTCACTCGAGCGTTCCGAGTTCTTCCTGAACTACCAGCCGATCTTCTCCCTCCGTGACAGGCGCCTGTGGGGCTTCGAGGCACTGGCACGGTGGCAACATCCCGCCAGGGGACTGGTCGTCCCTATCGATTTCATCCCCGTCGCCGAGGAAACGGGGTTCATCGTCCCGTTGGGCCGATGGGTGCTGGTCGAAGCCTGCGAGCAGCTGGCCGAGTGGACCTCGCTCACCGGCGATCCCCTCACCCTTGCCGTCAACCTCTCGAGGCGCCAGTTGGTCTCCCCCCATCTCGTCGACGATGTCCGCTCCGCTCTGGCCCTCTCCGGCATCGCCCCGGAGCAACTCGTCCTCGAGATCACCGAGAGCGTCCTGATGGACAACCCGGAACAGGCCACTGCCGCTCTTTCCGAGCTCAGGGCCATCGGCACGCAGATCGCGGTGGACGATTTCGGCACCGGCTACTCCTCACTCAGCCACCTGCAGCGCTTTCCGGTCGATGTGCTCAAGATCGACAAGTCGTTCATCGATGCCCTCGACGGGTCGGATCCCGGAAGTTCGGCATTGGTGACCGCAATCATCGGATTGGCCCGCAGCCTGCATCTGGGTGTCGTGGCCGAGGGGATCGAGCGGGAGGACCAGCTCGAGCAGTTGATCCGGCTCGGCTGCGACTACGCCCAGGGCTATCTGCTGGCCCGTCCCCTCGACGGCCACGGGGTGAGGGTTCTCATCGACGAGCACGAGGGCACGACGGCGCCCACCTGAGGAGGGGCCGTGCCGGAGTCGCCTACACTCGGTGGCACCGGCTCCAGCTGGTGCGACAGGGAGGATCCGATGACTGCCGTGCAGACCGAGTTCACCGAAGCCGAGCTGCTGGCAGACCATGACATCGTCGAACCGCTGGTCGCGGATGGAGTCCGCTGCCATGGTGGCTTCGATCACCGGGGCGAGTACGTGTCCCCCCGGACGAAGAACCGCTGGCCGGCCATCCACGCCTGGGAGGAGCAGCGGGTCGCCCAATTCGGTACGCCGATCCTCGACGTCCCGCTCGACACCTGGCCCGAGAACTTCCCCAACGTCGAGCAGTCGAAGTTCCTGATCCGCCGAGGGGCTCGCGGGCCCATCATCAGCGCCCTCACCCGCATCGGCACGGTCGAGGGGTTCGGGGGCATGCTCCGGTTGCTACCGGTACCCGACTTCGCCCGCTCCTTCGACGAGGGCATCGACTGCACGGCGATCGCCCACATCGATCACGGCCTGTTCGAGGCTCATGCCCGCGACGAGGCCGGGTACGGGGACGTGGCCGGCCACGACCGCATGTGGTTCGTCGCCCGCGACATCGCCTTCGACCATCCGGCCACCGCGGATCAGACCGCTCACATGCTGGCCCGGATGGGCATCGACACGACGCCCCGGTCGGCCTCGGAGGTCGACCGGATCCGCCAGGGCGCCCTCTCCCGCCGGGTCTTGCCCGGCGACATCGATTTCACGTTGGAGACCGTGGTCGGCCGCATGATCGGCCTCCTGCTCATCGAGATCTCCGCGTTCCACGGATTCCGGTGGGCCGAGGCGGTGCTCGGGGACACCGACCTGGTGGCAGGCGAGGGTTCGGCAGGGGCCCTGGTGTCCTTGATCCGGTCCGACGAGACCCCACACGTGGCATGGCTGCGCACGGCCCTCTCCGAAATGAGAGACCGGACGTGGCTCGGCAGTGGCGGTCGCAAGCACTCCGGAACGGACATGATCGGCCTGTTGTGGGACCGCGCCGTGAGCGATTCCGTCCTGCTGCGGCGATCGGAGAACCTCAACTCCACCATGGGAGAGGTCGAGCACGCCCTGTCGGGGCGGTCGGACGCCGTCGACATCGTCGACGAGATGCTCTCCCTGGGATCGGTCGCCCGCCTGGCCGACGGGACCGTTGCAGATGCCGGCGGCCCTGCGCCACTGGGCTGAGACACGGGTCGGATCGGAGCACATCGTGAAGTTCGGCGTCTTCTACGAGCACCAGCTGCCCCGTCCATGGAGTGACACCAGCGAACAGGAGCTGATCTCCGATGCCCTCGACCAGATAGAACTGGCCGACCGACTGGGCGTGCAGTACCTGTGGGAGGTGGAGCACCACTTCCTCGAGGAGTACTCGCACTCCAGCGCGCCCGAGGTGTTCCTCGCTGCGGCCAGCCAACGGACCCAGCGGATGCGCATCGGGCACGGGGTGGTCCAGACCGCTCCGGCCTACAACCATCCGGCGCGCATCGCCGAGCGCATCGCCATGCTCGACCTGGTGTCCAACGGGCGGGTGGAGTTCGGCTCGGGTGAGTCGTCCTCGGAGGCCGAACTGGCCGGGTTCGGGGTCGACCGGGAAACCAAGCGTGAAGCGTGGCTCGAAGGTCTCGAGGTTGCCATCCGCTGCATGATCGAGACTCCATTCGGCGGGGTGGACGGCCGGTTCGTGAGCATGCCCCCCCGCAATGTGGTGCCCAAGCCGGTGCAGAAGCCCCATCCCCCGCTGTGGGTCGCCTGCAGCCGCCGCGACACCATCCTGCTCGCCGCCCGGAAGGGGATCGGCGCGCTGAGCTTCGCCTTCGTCGAGCCCGAGGACGCCGGCCAGTGGGTCGTGGACTACGAGCGGGTCCTGCGCGAGCAGTGTGTCCCGGTCGGGCTGTCGGTCAACCCACAGGTTGCCTGCGTCACCCCCATGATGTGCGCGCCACGAGAGGAGGACGCCCTCGCCCGCGGCCTCGAAGGGGCCAACTTCTTCGGCTACTCCCTCGCCCACTTCTACGTCTTCGGCGACCACGTGCCGGCCACGACCGACGTGTGGGGTGAGTTCCTCCGCCGGAGAGGGAAGATGGGCTACTCCCCCGAGGCCGCCCTGGCCGGCCGCCACGAGACCCTGGGGGCGAAGGCGGCAGCCGGCGACACGACCGGACTGCGCGGCGCCATCGGCACCCCCGCGCAGTTGCGCGAGTTCCTCCGCCGGTACGAGGCGGCAGGGGTGGACCAACTGATCTTCGTCATGCAGGCCGGAAAGAACCGACACGAGCACATCATGGAGTCGCTCGCGCTCTTCGGCACCGAGGTCCTCCCCGAGTTCGTCGAGCGGGACGAGGCGGCCTCCGAGGCCAAGGCGGCCAAGTGGGCCCCGGTGGTCGAAGCGGCCCTGGCACGCCGGGACCGGACCGACCCGGTGATGCCACCGGAGTACGTCATGCGCGCCATCCCCAAGCAGATGGTCGAGGCCATGGCCAACGAGCCGGCCCAGCAGTGGCTCGAGGCACTGGCCGACAAGCAGGCCGCAGGGGTCCACGACGAGGAGTTCCAGCGCCTGGTCGACGGCTGAGGCGGCACGGCGGCGACTCGCCGCTAGTGTTGCACCATGGCCGCCGCCGCAACGCGCCTCGTTCTTGCCGCCCTGCTTGCCGTCACCGGGCTGGCCACGGGGGTCTTCGCATCCACGGCGGGGGCGGCATCGCCACAAGCGACGGTCATCACCCTGCAGGCGAATCACTCGTACACGCCGCGGGCTCCGGCGGGGGCGACCGACGACTACCACTGCACGCTGGTCGATCCGCAGGTGACGTCCAACTCGTTCATCGTCTCGTCGCAGTTCTACCCGAACAGCATCGAGGTGCATCACGCCATCTTGTTCCTCATCCCGCCGGACCTGGCCGCGGCAGCCCGATCGGCGGACAACGGCGGGAAGGGGTGGACGTGCTTCGGCGAGAGCGCCCTGCCCGACACGGTGGCCGCCAACCACATCTCCAACACCCCGTGGCTGACAGCCTGGGCGCCCGGACACGGCAAGGACGTCGTGCCCGCCGGGACCGGTGTCGCCTTTCCCGCAGGGAGCCTGGTGGTCATGCAGATCCACTACAACCTCCTGCGGGGTGACAAGCCGGTCCGGGCCAAGCTCCAGCTCGCCACCGTACCGGCCTCCACTCCGCTCAAGCCGCTCTCGTTGGATCTGCTTCCCGCACCTCCGGACATCCCCTGCCCGGCCGGCGTTACCGGGCCCCTCTGCGATCGGACGGCCTCTCTGGCCGACCTGGGGAAGCGCTTCGGCCACAGCGCCATCGGGTTCGTCGACGCCATCGAGAGCATCTGTGGCCGCAATCCCGCCGACCCGCCGGGAGGCGACACCACCTCGTGCACCTGGCCGATCAGGGGGGGGCAGGACATCGTCCGGCTCGGCGTCCACATGCACCTGTTGGGCCGGGGGATGCAGATCGTGCTCAACCCGGGCACCCCCGGGGCCCAGACCCTCTTGAACGTCACCAACTACAACTTCGACTATCAACGCTCCTACACGTTGCAGACACCGGTGGCCACCCATCCCGGCGACAAGATCGGGGTGACCTGCACCTACGACCCGACGCTGCGCCAGGAGCTCCCCCAACTGCGGAAGCTCCCCCCCCGGTACGTGACCTGGGGGGACGGCTCGTCGGACGAGATGTGCCTTGCCCTCGTCCAGACGGTCGCCGCCGGCGCCTGACCGCCTCTGCACCGCCGGGCCGGCGGGAAGCGCTCAGTCTCCGGCCCAACACCCGAGGATGACGTCGGCCACGGTGACGGCGACGTCGCCCGAGCCGGTGGGCGGGACACCGAACTGCGGGGGGAGCCCCCCGGGGTCGACGACGAGCACCTTCCAGTCCTTGCGCACCACGACCGAGCCGTCGGTGGCCTGGAAGGCCCCTTGGCCGAGCCCTTCGAGGTCCCTGGTCTTGCCCATCGAGCCGGCCAGTGCGCCGAAGTAGGTGGCCGTCTGGCCCCAACTCGAGAGCTCCTTCACCGACACCGCCATCGAACCGGCCCGGTAGCGGTAGTCACAGGAGTAGAGGTGATCGACCCAGGTGGGAGCGGACACCGCTGCCGTCTCCCCCAGAGACGCAGCGATCTCCCGTTGCGCCTCACGCCCGCACACCTGCTTGGAGATCGCAGACGGCAGGACGCCGGCCGGCAGAGGGGCCTTGGCCGCCGAGGGGCTCGAGGTGGCAGTGCCACCGGCACACCCGGTGGCCAGCAGCGTGATCGAGGCAATGACAGCGAGAAGCCGGCCGGGCACGGGTCGAGGGTACCAGTCCCCGTACGAATGCCCTGTTCGGAACGGTTGCCACCCCCGTGATCGGCAGGCCGTTCCTTCAGGGAGCGGGTGGTCGGGATCGGTCGGCGGGCACCGCAGCGATCGCCCGTCTCAACTCCTTCCGGGCGGCTCGAGCGTCCCCACCAACTCGACGTGCTCGGTCATCGGGAACGCGTCGAATGCCCGAAGCGAACCGAGGGTCCAACCGGCGTCGAGCATGACCCGGAGGTCCCGCGCGAACGGAGCGGGCTCACAGGAGACGTAGGCGATCCGCCGAGGCGACGGGCGCACTGCGGCCAGCGCCCCCATCACCGCGAGGCCTGCACCGGCGCGGGCAGGGTCCAGCACCACCAGATCGGGAGACCCGAGCCGTCCCGCCACCAACCCGGGGGTCACGTCGGCCTGTTCGATCTCCACCTGGTGCAGGTCGGCCGCGTTGTGCATCAGATTGACGCAGGCCCGTCCCTGCCGCTCCACCGCGAGCACCGACCCGCTCGGTCCCACCTCGTGGGCCAGGGCCACCGTGAACAGGCCGGCCCCGGCGTAGAGATCGACCACCCGCTCCCCTCCCACCGGACCCAGCGCTTCGAGCACGGTGTCGGTCAGCACCGTGGCCGCACCGGGATGGACCTGCCAGAACACTCCGGCACCGACCTCGAATCGGCGCCCAAGGACCTCGAAGAACGCCTGGTCCGGGCGGCGCTGGGTTCGGCCGTTGACCACCAGCCCGGCGTCGATGCCCGGTCGACCGGCCAAGCGGTGGTGGCCGGTCTCGACCGCCACCACGGGCTTACCTCCGTTCGGCGAGGCCGTGACCTCGACGTTCCGGGCCCCCCTCCAGAGCGCCGACCCCACCCCGACCCGGTTCACCCGATCCGTGGCGATCGGGCACCACTCGACCGGTTCGACATCATGGGAGCGGTGCTTGCGCAGGCCTGTCCGTCCGGATCGGTCCACGGCGAAGTTCACCCTCGTCCTCCACCCCAGCCCGTCCGGGGCGCCTTCGACCACTTCCACCTCCACCTGCCGGTCCAGGCCCGCCAATCGGCGGAGTTGCTCGGCGATGAGCGCCGACTTGAGGGCCCGCTGGGCGGTCAGCGACACGTGCTGCCAGTCACAGCCCCCACACCGGCCGGGCCCGGCGTGCGGGCAGGGCGGCTCGACCCGGTCGGCCGACGGTTCGAGGATGTCGATGGCGTCGGCGCGAAGGAAAGAAGAGGTCTCCGCCGTCACCTGGGCAAGTACCCGCTCGCCCGGCAGGGCATGGCGGACGAACACGACACGGCCGTCATCGGCCCGGGCCACACAGCCACCGCCGGCCGCGATCGGCCCCGCAACCAGTTCGATCACCGTGCGCCCGTGGGCGCCTGGACCGCGTGGACCGCCTGGACCGCGTGGACCGCGTGGACCGCCGAAGGCCACACGGGGACGATTCCGCGGCGGGGCATGGCACTGGTCTTACCATCTTCGACCGCAGGGCCCGGAGTACCGGCCTGTCGGCAGCCCGCAAACCGCCCGGTCGGACCCCACCGGCGATACGGTGGTGCCGGCCGTCGGCCCGACTGCCGGTGCCGACTCACCCCAGGGGGAGCAATCCGTGGACATCGAAGAAGCGCTCTACACGACCAGGGCGATGCGCAGAGTACGGCCCGACCCCGTGCCGCTCGGCGTCCAGGCCCAGATCCTGGACGCCGCCATCCGGGCCCCCTCGGGGGGCAACACCCAGAACTGGCGCTTCCTCTTGGTCGACGACCACGCCGTCATCGCCAAGGTCGGGCCGCTCTACCGACACTCCATCGAGCAACTCTGGCAGACCATCTACGCCGACCGTCTTGCGGCTGCCGTTGAGCACCCCGAGGACGAAGAGAACATCCAGATGGTCAAGGTCCAGCGCTCGGCCCAATGGTTGGCGGACCACTTCGAAGAGGTGCCTCTGTACCTCTTCGCCTTCGTCCAGGCCGACCCGTCCGGCGGCTCCATCTTCCCGGCCGTGTGGAGCGCCCAGCTCGCGGCACGGGCACACGGGGTCGGGAGCTCACTGACGGCCGTACTCGGCTTCTTCCACCCTGACGAGGTGTTCGACATCCTGGGCGTGCCCCGGGACGAGCACTGGGTGATGGCCTGCTGCGTGAGTTTCGGCTACCCGACAGGACGGTGGGGAGTCGCCCCCCGCAGGCCGGTACACGAGGTGTCGTA
Organism: Acidimicrobiales bacterium; assembly: GCA_036722795.1. GTDB lineage: Bacteria > Actinomycetota > Acidimicrobiia > Acidimicrobiales > RAAP-2 > Bog-756. The sequence goes on from DAIMIK010000009.1 coordinate 28,306, forward strand.
CCGCAACCAGTGGGGATCGCCGGTCGGCTTCACCGTGGACCAACCGCTCTGGTCACCACAGGCCGCAGAGCCCGGCCCCTGAGGCATTGGAGACTCTCTCCTCCAACCGGATGGCCGGCAGTTCGAGGCCGGCCAACCGCCGATCCGGCCATTCCGATGGACCAGGGCGGCCCAGGTAGCCTGTATCTTCTCAGCGGTGAGGCCACGCCCATGGCCACCGTCACACGCGGCTGTAGCTCAATGGTAGAGCCTCAGTTTTCCAAACTGATGACGAGGGTTCGATCCCCTTCAGCCGCTCTCGTGCGAATGCCCCATTCACCATGTATTTGCTGGTAGCGCTCCACCACTGCGTACTGGCAGAGTTGTCAGATTCGCCATTTGGAGAGCACCTGCCGAGCACGGCCGTGAGTCGAGTTAGCACGATCGTCACCGTCTGATTCTGAATGTCAATGGACGGCGCATCGACGGGGATGAAGCCCGTAGGGTTGGTGTTCTTGTCGATGATCTTGAGGCGGACCAGAACCTTCAAGAGGCGGTTCTGACCCGTCACCACCTACTCACGATTGCGTTCGAGCAGAGTTTGGCCTCGAAGATGATCGAAGGGATGAGCGGGGGCAGATGGGTCAAGCATTGGGTTCCGCCTGGCACCAACGTTGATGCCAGCGCTCAGACCCTCCGCCCTACACCCAACCGGCCTGGTCAAGGCAGCACCGACAGGAATCCGCCACGCCCTAGAAATCCTGGCAAGCGGGACAGGATTTAGGTTTTGGAACGGGCCGCCAGCGGGACCACAGCTGGCCATAACCAGGGACTTTCTCGTGGCCGCCCTGTCTGTCAGCACAAGCGGACCAGGATCGTCCTCTCCGCTCTTGTCGAGATTCTGTCGAGATCGTGCAACCGTAATCCCCTGTTTCTGGGTGTGTCTCCATGCACGTCCTTCTAGGTCAGACCACGTTGGTCCTGATGAGTTCCCTGTGGATTACCCCACTTTGGGCGTTCGGGACGCAGAGGTCCCCGGTTCAAGTCCGGGCAGCCCGACCAACGAGGTGCAGCTCAAACGGGGGCATGCCCCGGCTGCTGCGCGTCCGGTGATGTCGGTCCCGGGAGCGCCTTCCGATGGCCAGAGCCACTAGGTTGTGGTCGCGGGCAAGCGCCTCTGTATCAGACCACCGAGCGGTGACGGAGGGGCACGGTAGAGTTCCGAGCAAATGGGGGTTCGGCATGTCGATCGGTCGGGGGAATTGGCTCAGCACGGGCTTTCGGTCCGGGGTACGGCGTGGAACGAGAGGGCGCTCTCCGCTGCGCTTCGGCCTGTGCGCTGCTTCGCTCGCCCTGGTGGCGTCGGTCGGCCCAGTCACGTTGTCCGCAGCGAGTGCCACCCAGGCAGGGGCCTCGACCGTTGCCGTTCTCACGGTGACACCGTCGAGCAATCTGATCGACAACCAGACGGTCTCGGTCGTCGTGACCGGGGCCAGCCCCGGAAGTGTCTATGTGGCCGCGGAGTGCGACCCCACGGCATTCACGCTCCTGTCCGACGGCGAGTCGCCGTCCGATGCCTGCGACTCGCGCCACAACGCGGTGATCTCCGTCGATGCCGGTGGTGTGGCAGCCGCCACTATGCAGCCTCAGGCGGTGCTGACCACCGCGCTCGGATCCAGCGACTGCCGCTCCGAACAGTGCTTCATCGCCGTGGAGGCGCTGTATTCCACCGGTGGGCCGACGTTGCTGGTCCAGGACATCTCGTTCGCCTCGGCCGCCTGCGACGCAGCCGAGGCGTGCACGACTCCCAACGACGCTTGGGACCCGATCCTCAACACCGCTCCGGCCGTAGCGGCGTCCACCCCTGTGCCGACTGCGGCCCCAAAGACCGCGTCCCACCCCTCCCACTGGCCCGCGACACCGGGCAACCCAGTGACGATCCCGATCACCGCCGGGCCGGCCGGCGACCTCATCGCGTCGGGAGCGGTGACCGGCCCCTACAGCTCGGCATTTCCCGCACCGGTCGTACCCAGCGCGCCGGTGACTGGTGAGGGTCTCCTGCGGTTGGCCCTGTCCGCTCCTCATACCTCGTGGGGGTCGACCAAGCCGCGCTCCACCGTGGTCGATGTCACCCTCACCGATATGACCACCGCGACGACCGTGAGCACCCAGCAGTTCGTCCTCTACGCCGGCACCAGCACGTTCATGTACGCAGGATTCACTGGGCCCGTCACCACCGCGGATGCCTACCAGGTGACGGTCAGCGCGGAACCGTCGCACGCCGACGGCGGTCAGTCATGGCCCTTAGGATCGGCGGTGCCGACGGCCAAGGTCGTCGACAGCCAGTTGGAGGTGGTCGATCCCACCAATCCGCAGTACCTGGCCATGGCCTACGCCCCAGTCATGTACGGGCGCTCGACGTCGGCACTCCACGACGTCCCGTTGATCTTGGATGCCACGGCCACCCCGGAATCGACTGGAGCGACCAACCTTTCCTACACGGTGATCTGGAGCCATGAGGATGCCGGCACCGGCTTCGTCCCGTTCCTCGAATCGGGCACGTGGGGGCGGATGACCGACATCGAGAACGCCATCTCCTTCACCGTCAACGCCGACGGATCCGTCTCCAACGCCAGCTACCTATGGGGCGGCGAGCCGGCCACAGGCTTCCCCGACAGTCAGGGAGCTATCCAAGAAGTGGACAAGCCCTTCGAAGGACGCTGGGACGGTCATCATCCGGTCCTGCGAGATGCCACCGGTAACAACGACTTCTCCGACTCGGGCACGACACCCTTCCGGTTTCAGTTGGCACCCGTCCCTGGTCCTGCCGCCGGCCAGACCCGGGAGGCGGTGATGGACGCCAATCCCTTCACCTACCAGATCTCCGGAGAAGAGGTCGATCGATGGTACGGCGATGTCTCCACCAATCCGCAGTCACCGGAGATCGGCGACATGCGCCAGTACGCGACGATCGACCTCAACGCGTCGGGATCGGGCGTGGCGGCCCTGGCCGTCGAGCTGCAGCTTTCAGGCGGCTCGACCTGGTACGCCAGTGACTTCCATACCGGGTATCCGGCCAATGGCACCGGCCATTACCGGACCATGGTGAAGCTACCGACCGGTTGGCAGAGCCAGACCATCACCGGGGTCCGCGTCCAGGCCTATCCGGCATCGTCGGCATCGTCGGTGACGATCAACAGCTTGAGCGTGCTGGCGCTGCAGTCCGACTGGAGCCTGACCACCGAGTCCATTCCCGCACCGACGGTGGTGGCAGGGGCAACGGCCATCCCGACGCAGCTGACGTTGGCAGCGACCTCGGGCAGGCCACAGACGGTGCGACCGGGAAGGTCCATCAGACTGGTCAAGGCTGTCGTGACTGACTCACTGGGCAATCCGTTGGTCGGGGTGGCGGTGACCTTCTCAACGGGGACGACAGGAGCGACCTTCTCCAGCTGCAGTTGCTCTTCGGAGACTGTGTTCACCGGGGCCGAGGGCGAGGTGTCGTCCGGCACGGCCACTGCACCCAGGAACGCCGGACCGGGGGTGATCACTGCATCGACCGCTGACACCGCCACCCCACCGGTGACGTACGCTTTCACGGTGAGGTGAACCATGGTAGAGAACGACGAGCAGGATAGCTACCGCTCGAAGTCCCTCTGCATCAGGCCGAAAGTGTCGATCGTCAGGCGCTGTTCCGGCCTCGTCGCCAGAGGCCAGAACGCGTTCATCGACAACGGACGAGTCCGACAATGTCATTTCCCCCACAACTCTTCTGGGACATTACCCGCCCATCCAACAGTTGCGAGAAGCCCATTATCTGACGGTTGCTCCGCCATGGCTCTGAGCGCTTCGATGCCACCGTACCGCCGCCTCGGGTCCCAGGTAGTCGTCGGGGGTCATTGCTGATCGACACTAGGGGCATGAACCCATTCCAAGGTGCATTGTTCGACCCGATCCCTGATGGAATCGCAGAACCACAGGGTCATCCAATCGCCTGATCTAGGAACTCTTCGATGGTTTCGAGATGACCGTGGGTGAGGCCAGTTCGTGGATCTGGCGATATGAGCAGATTCTGGACAGGGAGGCCCGCTGCCCACCGTCTGGCCGATTGCGGGCCAAGGCGGAATACATCGATGTCATCGTCTATCCACACGAATGGCCTCATGTCGTCAGTCACGACACGTCGCACCTCGTCGAACTTCCAAGCTCCGTCCATCCGGGTAGTGCTGCGTGGCCGGGTCAGAACCCTCAGGCTTCTAGGAAGACCACAGAGCGGGGCCACTATCGAATCAGCATTGTGCTCCCACGTGGTGGCCCAGACGATCTCGGCGGAAAGTGCTCCGATACGTTCACCCATGCTCTGAGACAGGCACAGATCAAGGTTCATGCGGAATCCGTTCCCCTCGTCCAACATCACTTCGTGCTCTTCGAAGTCGTCGAAGCTGGCCAGACTGGAATCGAAGTCGAATGCGTTGAGGACGCCATCGACATCGAGGAACAGAAGGGGATGCTCGGAGCCGGGGTCCTTCATTCTCCTATTCAACCGACTTTCCCTGTTCTTCGACTGATCGCTTGGCAAGCTACAAGTGCAACATCAGCGAATCCGTCGCTTCTCTCGCTCGTTTGTACAAATTCGGCAGCGCAGACTCGATGCTTCCAAGGAGTATTCCCCTGGCGTACAAAGCAAGGGGAACGCCGAAGACATCCCCACGGCCCAGTCTTTCAGGCACACGGGCGAGCCTGCTTCCACACAGCTTCTGCAAGTTGACGTAGGCAGGTTTCTGCCAACGGTGAGGGTGTACCGGATCCGAGGCACTTAGCCAGTCGTTAGCGGTCCTCCATGACTTGACGATGGCTTCGAGGTCGTCGTCCCACCCCATTCTCAGCATCGCCGTCTATCTTCACACCGTGGTCCCAGGCGTCACTCTCCGGGTCCCGACTCCGCATCGAGCGCCAGTTGTTGGAGTACTTGGTCCGGGGTGCAGACCGGCCCCTCGAACAACCCTCCTCCCGCCACTCCCCTACCTCCCGGGACACTCTTGGCGAGCATTTGGCGAGCATATCCAGCCGTACCCCCAGGTTTCCGAATATGTCTGGATGCCCGCTGAGCTGGGCTTTCGTACTTTGGTCCTACTCAGACAGATAGAGCCTCAGTCTTCCAAACTGATGACGAGGGTTCTGTTCGATCCCCTTCAGCCGCTCCGAGAGCACAGGTGCAGGTGAGCGGCGTTTCATGACCCGGTGCGGCCTTGTTGCCCATCTGTGTGTTCTGCGCTCGTCCCGCGTACCTCCCGCCAGCGAATCGGATTGGCCCGAGCCGACCGGTCGCGGTTGGTCCCCCGTCCCATACGGTACAGATGGGATGGTACTCACCCCCGGCCCGACTCTCCGGTCAGCGTTCAGCCCGCTCCCTGGAGCGCCGCGGCAGCGCGTCGCTCAACGTTCCCGTACCCATTGGCAGTTGCGGCGGTGTGCGCCGCGGCGAGAAGGTCCTGAGCCCTTTCGGCGTCGCCCGGAGCCTGGCGCTCGATGAGCATCCTTCCCCAGGTGAGGTTGGTTCGGGCAGCGAAGAACTTCGCACCCACTCGTTCGCTGAACGCGGCGGACTGGGCGAAGTACACCTCTGCCTCGTCGTAGCGGCCGAGGACAGCGGCGAGGCCGCCGAGGTAGTGGCTGACCGGGCCTTCAGCTGAAGCGGAGCTGTAGGACAACCGGTCTGCCCACGGTGCGAGCCGGTCGAAGAGCGGTTGGGCGTATCCCGTGTCTCGGCATTCGATGGCGGCCTCGGCATACATGGTCATCCCGGTGGTCCAAAGCATGTCCAGCGGGATTTCGAAGCCACTGGACGCCAACTCCTCCAGCCGGTGACGCGCTTCGTCGGTGCGGTCTGCCTCGGCGTGGGCTGCCGCCAACACCGCAATCGCCGTGGGAGCCGCTCCGGGATTATCGGCGGCCACCTGCTCGACAAGTGGGACGAGGTCGCCCATGGTGCCGCGTTGGAAGCTCACAGTGAGGAGCTGCGCGCCGAAGATGGAGGCGGCGTCGGGCTCACCGCCGTCAGTGCCGATCTGCAGGGCGTCGGTCGCCAGCTGTTCTGCCCGGTCGGTGTCCCCGGCGATCACCGCGCGCGTGGCGTGCTCGAGTGTGTTCAGCCAGTCCAGCGTGGGCTGTTTGAGCTGCTCGGCCAGCGTCCCCATGATCTCGAGGCACCGGTCCGTCTCTCCGATGTCTCCGGCAGTGGCGGTGAACGCGGCGCGCCGGGTGGCAGCGAAGAACAGCAGAAGCGGATCGCCGACCCGCTCGGCGCGGGCCAGGGCGTCGGCCGTCCAGGCCAGCGCTCGCTCCACCAGGGGTGGTGCCTGGAGCCCCTGCGAGACGTGGTTGAGGACGCGCACGATGATGGCGTCGTCACCGAAGGACTGGGCGATGGCGATGGCCTCGTCGGCCAGGGCCTGGCGGCGTTCGAGCGGACTCCCGAAAATGAGCTCCTTGCATAGGGTGGCGAGCACGAGGGCCCGGTCGGGGTGGTCGGCAGGGAGGCGTGCGAGGGCAGTGTCCAAGAGCTCGACTCTGTCCACATCCACGAACCCGGTTGTGCTGAACAAGCCCCGGTCGTTTGCCAGCGCGGCGGCCGTGAGGCGGTCCGTTTCACCGTGGTCGGCGGCGCGGCGGGCGGCGTCGATGAGAGTGCCGCGATACGCGGGGTTCCCCGTCTGTCGCTGGGAGGTACCGAGCCCGATGCCCAGGTCGATTCCCAGGAGCGGATCGGGGTCGTCTGCCCGGGCGTAGAGGTCGAGGGCCTGGGTGTAGTAGCGGAGGGCGTCGCCGGGGGCGAGGGCACTGAGGGCGGCGTCGGCCGCCTGGCGGGAGTAATCGAGGGCCTTGGCCAGGTCCTTGGGTTGACTGGCGTTGAACCAGTGACGGGCCAGCTCACCCACCCGGGACCCGGGGCGTTCCCCGCAGAGGTCTTCGAGGGCCTCGGCCACCACTCGATGCGCCCGGGCCCGGCGGGTGGGTCCCAGATCCGCGTACATGGTGTGTTGGATGAGGGCGTGGGCGAAGCTGTAGCGCCCGGGTGCCGCCGGCAGCTCACGCACCAAGGCGGCGGCGGCGGCCGCGTCGAGCACGTCGAGCAGTTCGTCCTCCGAGATCCGGGCGGCCCTCGCCAAGACATCGAGGTCGAAGTCTCGACCGATGACCGCAGCCAGCGACAGGACTCGGCCGGCACCCGCTCCCAGCCGACCGGCACGGGCGCCGATCACCTCTCTCACACTGTCGGGCAGGGCCATGTCGTCGATGCTGTCGACCCCCACCCACCGTCCCGTGGCGTCCCGGTAGATCGCCCCGGTCTCCGACAGATGGCGCAGCACTTCGCCTACGAAGAACGGGTTGCCGTCGGTCTCGCGGTACACGGCATGGGCCAGCCCAACCCCGGCGTCGTCGAGGACGTGGCCCGCGGCCGCCTCCACAAACGACACCACCCCGGTGTCATCGAGCCCGGTGAGCTCGAGGCGGGCCACCCTGAGCTGTCGGCTCAGCGCGGCGAGGGTCTCGAGGAGCGGATGGGTGTGCGACAGCTCGGTGTCGCGATAGGTCCCGAGCACGAGGACCCGCATGGGCTGCTCCGACCCGGTCAGGTGACTCAGCAGCTGCAAGCTCCCGCTGTCCGCCCACTGCAGGTCGTCGAGGACGAAGACGACGGGCTGATGGTGGGACACCGTGGCCAACAGATCGACCACGGCGGCGAAGAGCAGGTAGCGCTCGGTGTCGGCGTCGGTGGCCTTCGACGGCGGGAGCCCCGGCAACCTGCTGGCCAGGGCCGGGACCAGCCCGGTCAGCTCCGACCCGTGGGCCTCGGCATGGGCGAGGAGTTGGTCCTCGTCGGCGTGGGTGACGAAGTAGGTGATCGCCTCGGAGAAGAGCTGGTAGGAGGTCACTAGATCCTCCTCGCAGTGACCGAACAGCACACAGGCCCCGTCGTCGAAGGCGGTCCGGGCCGCCTCGGCCACGAGCGTGGTCTTGCCCAGACCGGCCTCGCCCGAGATGAGCAGCACCTCGCGCCCCTCGCCGCCGGCCACCCGCTTGGCGGCCTCCGCCACGGTCCCGAGCTCGACCACCCGGCCGACCACGCCCACCGTGGGGCGCCGCGCCAGACGCACCGGCAGTGGCACCCTCCCGGCGGCCGGCCCTGCGAGGGGTTCCCAGAGCACTTCTACGGTCTCGACCGGTTCGGGCATGCCCTTCAGAGCCAGTGGTCCGAGTGCCCGGCATTCGTGACGGCTGCGCCGACCGGCCATCAACCGCACCACGTCGGCCGCCAACACCTGCCCGGTTTCGCAGGTCGCGCACAGTCTGGCAGCCTCGACGACCGGGTCTCCGAAGTAGTCGTCGTCCTCTCTGCTCACCTCACCCCCGCTCAGCCCGACCCGCAGGCCCACCGAGTGCTCACGGCCACGGTTGTCACGTTCGACACCCTGCTGCATGGCCACTCCGCACGACAAGGCCCCCGACGCCGAGCCGAAGACCACCATCAATCCGTCACCCAGATTCTTCACCTCGGTGCCGCCCGTCTCGGCGAGGGCCTGGCGCAGGATCGAGATGTGCCCCCGACGGACCTCTTCGGCGGCCTCGGGCGACGAGCGCTGCGATCGTTCCGTTGAGCCCACGATGTCCGTGAACAAGACCGCCACGTTCTCGGTGGTCACCGAAGTTCCAGTTCCGCCTGGCACGGCTCTACCGTAGGCGACCAGGGGATTGGCTCGCCGGAAGAGGCCGAATGAGCCCATGAGCGAACGGGAGCACGGTGTCCCCTGTCAATCACGGGGATGTTGTGGGTATCGCCATCTGGGAGCGTCGCTTTCGGGCACTCTGGAAGCATGTCGATGAGCTTCCGGCCACTTGAAGCAGGTGACCTTCCTCTACTTGCCGACTGGCTTGCCCGCCCACATGTGAAGAAGTGGTGGCGGGAAGCTGCCGATCTCGCCGCTGTCGCAGTCGCCTACGGTCCGCTGATCGATGGGTCTGAACCGACCGAATCGTTCATCGCAGTCAGCGATGGGAGGCCTATCGGGTTCGTGCAGCGGTACCGCCTTGATGACAATCCTGAGTGGCAACAGGCCGTGGCAGTGGGCGTAGGTCAGATCGTGGGGGCGGGCATCGACTACCTCATCGGCGACGAAACGATGACCGGGCGACGTCTTGGACGCCGGATGGTTTCCGGTTTCGTCGACGAATCGTGGACCAGGTACCCGGACGTCTCAGCAATCGTTGTCGCCGTTCAGCAGGACAACGACGCCTCGTGGCGGGCTCTGGAGGGTGCAGGCTTCCGGCGCGAATGGGGAGGGATGCTCGATACCGATGATCCCAGCGACCAAGGACCGAGCTACCTCTACGTGAAACGTCGACCGGAGAGTTGAGTGCCCCGTACAACGCCGCCACCGTGGCACTCATGGGGTAGGGACCAGACGGCACGATGGGCTGCCCTGGCCGGATCCGGTACCTTGTTGGCGGCGATCTTTCGGCGTGCCATCGGCGTGCACCGGCCATTCGGCATTGTTGCCATGTCCCGAGCGCAGAGTCAGCGTACGTTGGTGACCGGAGGGTACGCCCATGGAGGCGTGACGAGGAGGATCGACCATGCAATGGCTCCCACGTGACAGCGGTGACGACTACACCCGTGATGCGGCAGCGGCGCGGCGCCGGGTAGTGACAGCGGAGACGGGCGCACCCCTCGATCACGTCGCCGCCTTCTCGTTCGATCCCGCCGTGGTGCCTGGCAACGTGGAGGGCTTCAGCGGCGTGGCCCAGGTTCCGCTGGGGTTCGCCGGTCCGCTGCTCGTTCACGGCGAGAACGCCCGCGGAGAGTATTTCGTGCCGCTGGCAACCACCGAGGGCACCCTGGTGGCCAGCTACAACCGGGGTATGCGTCTCACCCGCGAAGCGGGGGGTATCACGGCGACGGTCATCGACGACGCCATGCAGCGGGCACCGGTCTTCGTGTTTCGCGACGCTCGGGCCGCACGCGACTTCGGCCACTGGGTTGACGAGAGCTTCGCCACC
>DAIMIK010000010.1:0-38295 GCA_036722795.1 Acidimicrobiales bacterium
TTGTAGTTGAAGGTGAGACTGAGCTCGGACACCCCGGCCTGGGGGTCGGGGGCGGTACTGATGCCCGGGTGCTGGTACACGCCGGCCAGCACCTGACCGGAGGCGTTCTCCAGCCAAGGGGTGAAGGCCGCTCCGATCGTTCCGGCTACCACCGACGCCGGAACGCCATAGGTCCCGGTGTCGAAGGGCACCGTGCCCTTCAGCCCGGGCAGCCCGGCCAGGCCGGCCGCGGTCAGCGTGGCCGTGGTGTTGTCGAGGGTGGTACTCGCGCCAGAGACCGCGGTGATCCCCTGGGCCGGAATCGGGTAGGTGTAGCCGTCGATCTGGCGCACCCGGTCGGTGGACTCATAGGTGTCGAGGGCACTCAGCTGGCCCGCCGCGAAGCCCGCTGGCGAGTCGGCCAGCACCACACCGTTGAAGTTGCCCACCGACCCGGTGGTCAGGGAGGGCAGGGTGACCGTCTCGGCGCCGTAGGCCCCGGTGGCGGTGGCCAGCGTGTAGGACACACCCTCGCTGCTCAGCGCCGACTGCCACGCCGCAGTAGTCGGGTCCGACGACCCCGTGCCGATCAGGAGCACGTTGAGGTTGAGCTGCACCGGGGCAGCCGCCGCCGCCGGCCGGGCGGCCACCGACACCAACGTGGCCACCAGCACAGTTGTTATAGCGAGTACAGCTACGGACCGCCGAAAACGAGTCATGAGAATGATTTGCCCTTCCTCCTACCGAGCGCGCCATCCGCGCAAGGAGCCTCATGGCACCGTAGGGCTGAATGCACGGCATTTCTACCCTGCACTACCGCGTCATCACCCTGAACTTACGGGGTTTGATCGGGGGCTGACCCCGGCATTTCGCCGGCACATCCCTCGCTTCGCGGGAGTCACCTGGGACTTGTCTGGCGGCCCTTGTGCGGCCCGGGGTTCCCGTCCCGCCGAACCGTGGACGCAGGCGTCAGTGCTGCCCGGAATGGGAATCGAGCCGACGGATCCGTGGGTAAGGCCGGCGACGAGAACGAGCGGGCCCGGGGCAGATGCAAGAGCCGTTGCCCCCTGCTGGTGCCAGCAATCGGTTCACCACGGCGCTGGGTGGAGGGGTCGACGGACGCACTGGTCGTGGGCGCCAAGTCGGTGATCGGACTGTGATCTGTGGGCATCGGATCAGCCAGCGCGACCGTGTCTGCGGGGTCCCGGAGCATTGGCCGGAAGCGGCGATCTCCGCGGTGTCGTCCGCTGGGACGATGCGGGCGCACAGAAGTTCCCTTCGTCGGGGCCGGCCCTACCGTCATGAGCTACAGGCCCCAACGGTTCGAGCAGCTCATGCCGCTCTCTAAAGCTCACGTTGAGGCTTAGACTGGCGTGTCCCCTGTCGAACGGGCAGCAGCGCCACGGATGCGCGGGGCAGCAACATGACGGGTCTAACTAGGGGTGAGCAACATTGCTCGTGGGCCAGTTCCCACGCTATCGATCCCGATTTCTCACTTGCCTGGTCAGTGCCCGGAAGTGCCTGAAGTGCACCAGAATCTCGATCAAATCGCTCGATCCCAGCCGGAACCCCTCTTGCCGCTGCGATGATTGCCAAGGCATACTGACCGTGACCACTGGATACACCGCTATGAGGAGTAACCGAACGTCTCGGCTCTCGAGAATGTTGACGGGACACCTCGGAGCGACGTCGCCGATCCGCGTGCCCAACTGGATATCGCAATCAGGAGAACCGCCGCCGCTCCACTGACACCGCTCTGTCTGTGCCGTCACCGGGTAGTACTCGTGGATGAGGCTGCCAAGCTCGGCATGACGGTGGACGAAGGGCGACGGGTGGGTGGCAGCGGTCCTGCCGGTGGGGACTCCGAGATCGATCTTTCGATGCGGTCGCTGATTGTTGTAGTGGGTGACGAACTCACGAAGTACCCGCTCGAGTTGGCCTCGACGAAAGATGAGCATGTGGTCGAGGCATCCGTTGCGCACGGTTCTCACCCACCGTTCCGCGTATGCGTTGGCTCGAGGCGACCGACAGGTGTCCTGATCACCCGGATGCCTTCGGAGCGGAACACCTCGTCGAAGCTGGCACAGAACTTGGTGTCCCGATCCCGAATGAGGAACTTGATCGATCTACCGCGGTCTACCAGATCACCGACCAGGTTGCGGGCTACCTGGGTGACGATGGCACCGTTCGGATGGTCGGTGCTGCCGAGGGGGGTGCACTTCCCGAGTCGACAGTTCGATCACAAATGGCATGTAGAGCTGCTTGAGTGACACGGCGTCCACGGCGAAGAAGTCCGTGGCCAGCACGCTCTTTGCCTGGGTACGCAAGAACTCCCACCAGGTCGGTCCGCCCCTTGGCACAGGCCCCAAGCCATGTCGGCGCCCGACCAGTCGGATCGAACTTGGCGAGACGCGAACTCCAATCTTTCGTAGTTCACCCTGGATGCGGAAACATCCCCAGCTCCGATTCTCCCGACCCAGTCGAGCGATGAGCCCGACCAGCTCATCGCTCGACTGGGTCGGCCAGAGCCACGTTGCTTCCGCGATCGTCGCCACTTGTGATTGTCCGCTTCCCGGTGTCATCGAAGCAGCGTGTCGGGCGCAATCAGGAAGGATTGCCATCGGTTTCGAGGAAGCAATCGACTGGGTGCAGCGAGAATGGCTCAATCGGCCGGCCGATACCGGACACGAGGGTGCAGTTGACGTTCGAGGATCCGCAGCTGGTTGCGGAGCACCATGATCTCAATGTCCTTGTCGGACTCGGTCCGTCGGCACGACACAACGAGACCAGAACATCCGGCACAATCCGATCTACAGGAGTGAGTAAGCCATGGCGCATGATGCCCGAGCGCCGGTTGGAGGAGCGAGCCCAGAGGCCCAATTGGGGATTCGACACCTTCAGCTGCGCCAACTCGAAAAGACCATGGAAACGGTGTCGGATCGTCTCGGATTGTCGCCGGCAGCCCGAGCCCGACTCGATTTGACCGTTAGCAAGGCCCAACTGGCTGCCGCAGACGCCAGAACCATCATCGCCGGAATGTACAAGACCCCGAAAGGCACACCATGACCGTCGCTACCGCCGCTGCTCGTCAGAACCTCGCAGCGTTCGACACCTTTCCGCCAAGCCCCCGCCAAGCCCCCGCCAAGACCTCGCTGACGCTCTGCGCCTCGACGAGAACCCCCATGTGGCCGAGATGGACGGGCGCTGCCCCTCCCGCCCAAGCTGGCCACCCTCACCGTCGACCGGGCGCTCCACTTGAGCCGATTCGACGGCTCCAGGGCGATCCTCGCGGCCATATTGGACGATTCCGAACCATGGCGGAACGTCCGAGTGGTCCTCGAGGCCTCGATCGAGATCGCGCCAGCAGCCGACCACGAAAGAGCGCGGCCTCGAAAGTGACTGGCAACGCGCAGCTCGTGAACAGGTTGAGACACAGCCGTGGTGCTCGCGGTGTGCGCTACCGCCGACCTGACCGTCGACCACGCCCTGCCCAGCGCCCATGGCGGCACGATCGAACACGGACTCGACACGCACTGTCGCAGGTGCAATTCAGCCAAGGGAACCCGATGGGTGCCTCAGCAATACCCCCACCAGTAACGATCGGGCCAGGCGAATGGTTCCGTTCGCTCGCTACTGGGCCGCTCCCCGTTACCGATGACGGCGTCTGGCCCAGGGAAAAAGACGCCCCGACGGCCACCGCCCTCCCACCGGACGAGGTAAGGCGGCCCTCGATTCGGCTCGCCAACCTCCAACACTTCGCATTCGCGGTCTGGCAAGACTGCCGGATGCCCCCAAACCATTATCCGATCTCCAACTTGTGCACGCACGGTGCTCACTCCCTTGGCCCCTCGCGTACCGCCAGTCTGAACCGATCGTTGCCCGCCTGCAAGAGGACAAAGGTCCCCTCTTGCTCTCAGCCAGCTCGCCGCCCTCGTCGAGGACTTCTGGACAGTCGACCGAAGACCGCCTCTCACAGCCCGGCCACCAGCTCGTCCACATTCCGGGTGACCATCTCTTCGGCGGCGGCGCTAGGAGCGTGGGTCAGAACCCAATTCAGCCAGCCGAAGCCACTGATTTGCAGCTCATATTTGTCCACCTCTGGCGTTTCAGCGGCCCTCCGGCGATTCTGTGGGGAGGATGTATTGAGCCCCGAGTCCGCGAGTCGATTCTGACCCACGCTCCTAGGTGTCGTCGCAGTCCCGCGTACCGTCGGGATCCAGTTTCGTTGGGAAACTGCCGATAACGAAACTGTCCCAGTAAAGACGGGTTCGAAAGGCGGTCCGAGATGAGCGATGTCAGTCAAGGTGAAGGGTGGTGGACGGCCGAGGACGGCAAATGGTACCCACGCCACGTACGCCCGATGCTTGCCGCAACTCAGCAAGTGAAAGGCACCTCAGGCCCACCCGATTCTCCTGGGACCCCACCGCGAGCGGGTGCCGAAGATAAATCGCCTTCGACACCCCTGGTGGTCCCAGCGGTGGGTGCATGGCGAACGTCTACCGAAGAGAGTTCAAGCATAGGGGTGGCGCAATGATCATTCTCCCCCGGCTGGCGAGGTCCCTGCATCATCCGGCGCTCGCGGGATTGCTTGGACTGGCACTCATTGGCATCGGGATCTACGGTCTTGCCAGCGGTCACATCGGCAAGGTCTGGTCGATCCTGCTCTTGGTGATCGGCGCACTCAACCTTCTGCGGCTGATCGTCAAAGAAGCTGAAGGCGCTGGCTCGAAGTCAATCACAGCCTGACCCACCGCGGTGACCACGTGTTCGGTTGCACCAGAGGAATGACGTCAAGTCCCCGCTGGTAAGTTCCGCACTTGGACTATTTGCGAAGCGATCTGATCGCCTTCGCCGCTTCCGCCATGCTTCCCGTCACCGTGGCGGGTTGGTGGGGCAGGCTCAGCCAAGTGACATTGTCATTGGTCCGGCGGCAACCTGCCGGTGGTTGACGCACCGACACAGATGGGCGCTTAGGAGGTGCTCCCTCCAAGTTGACCAGGTCCGTTCACTCTTATCTTAGACGCAGGCTTGCGCGGGCACGCGAAAGACCCCCGGCCGGAACCGGGGGCCATCGCTGTCTTAACGGGTGCAGTATGGGTTGTGGTCCAAGGTGATGGGGAGGATCAAGCGAACTCGGACGCCGATCCCCTCGGCCAGTGGCTCGCCGGGGCGAAGCCATGGATCGTGGCGCTGATTGCAGCGGCTTTTGAGGCGCTCGGCACGGAGAACCGTGGAGCCCTGCACACCCAGGCGACCGCCGAGAAGCTGGTTTCTGCCGCGCTCCAAGCCCGCAAGTGGCAGTTCGAAAATCCCTGCCCGGTGCATGTGATCGCCGACGAGTTCGCCGGGATCCTCAACACGTTCATCGCGCTGGCCGACGAGGACGCAGTCGTCGCCCAGATCGCGCCCGACGATGACTCCCCAAACTTAGCCGGGAGGCTTGAAAGGGCCATCTCGGCGCTGTCTGTGGCGGAACATGCCGTCGAGCAGGGCGAGGAGTTCTTCAGGCAGAGCTACATCAACGAGCACGGAGAGCAGTAGGAGAGAGCGTCTGGCAGCTCGCCCCCCACACTTTGTCTAATCCCCACGCGGAACCCTGCCGGAGCACAGGCGCGATCCGGTGCGGAGTGGGAGCGCTTTAGGGGCTTCGAGGCGGCCCTTCCCTCTCGCTGTCAATCGCCTTGCTAATCAAACGGTCGCTCACCTCGCGCAGCTTCATCAAGGTCATTGGATCTTTGGTATTCCGCCAGCCCAGGTCGTGGGCTCGGTTGTAGGCGGCGTCCTCGGCGGCGCTCGCCGCATTCAGGTACAACGGCTCCTCCTCGGCAACGAGGAGGTCTAGCTCGCCGGCCGATCCGAGGTCCAGGATTGTATCGATTATCGCCGTGACGGCAACCGTCCCATCGACGTCGAAGAACTCTCCAGTGTCCCGGATAGTGGCTCCTACGATTACCATTCGGGCGTTCTCGTCGGACACTCCCTCAGGGACATCGAACGCTCGCTTCATCGCATCCCACCAGCGTTTTCTGGGGTCGTCTGGTTGCCCGACATCGGTCATGGAGCGAGTACCCCGCCTTTCTGCTGCCACTCTGACAGCCGGTCGAAGCGTAGCCAAGTGACCCCAAGCGTGTCGGCCTCGCGTTCTGGCGTTGCCCGTCTGGGTGCAGATCCGCCAGGTCCTCAAAGGGCAGTCCACACGACCACAGCCTCATGCGTTTGCGCCCAACCATCGCCCGCCTGACCCATCGCACTGGCTCCGGGCAATCGGTGGGAGTACCGACGCGGTAGCCAGGCCCTCGGCTCACGATGCGCCATCGACAAGGCGGCGTCCACTCCACGGGCCAGTGTCGTCCCGATCCGCTGACTCGGCGGACCATCTGGCACGAATCTGGCACGCTGGCCGGACTTTGCAAATGGTGGCTGTCACCGGCCAGACCACACCCCCAGGTGAAACATGGTGTCGGAGGGGGGACTTGAACCCCCACGACATGACGGGCACTAGCCCCTCAAGCCGCTGAGGCCCGTTGGGTCTGTTCCGGCAAATCGTGTTCTACCTGCTCAGGTCCGGTGCGCCACTGAGGGTCGTTTGGTCCACTCCAGCGAATCGAGTCCATTCCGGGGAGTCCCGTTGAAAAATGCGTTGACAAGATCGTCCGTCGCTCCCCCGCCATACCGTGGGTCAATGGAATTGGACGAGTACTACTTCTCGATCCAGGGGATGCGCACCAAATTGCGTGCTTGTCAGAGGTCACCGCGAATTGTCACTGAGGGAGAGAGAGCGAATGAGTCGGTACCGAGTTCGCCCTGAGGTGAGTCCTTGGCCTTATCGGCCGCGCTCTTGATGGCACCTAAAGACCGGTGGAACTTCTCTAAGTTCTTATCGAGGTTCTTCGGCGGATTCTGATGATCGGCTGGTGCTTTGTGAAAATGCACAACCACCTCCATTCCGTACTTGCGCAGTCTTCCCAGTGAACACCTAGAAACTCCGCGCCGCAATACCGAATATCAAGGCGATACCCCACACCTTGATGCACACGGGGGGAATGCACCACCACCGCCGGCACCGATGGTTCTCGAGATAGTGCCGGGCCGAGAGCACGGGCGGCGAGGTCATTGCTCATGGACGGGGCATGGCTGACGTACCCGTCACTCCCCGCCCTACCCTGGCCCCATGGATCACTACGCCAACGCCGTCCGGGCTGACAGCCAGCCTGGCTACGCTTCCGGTGGCAGTTCATCCCCCAGCACCACGGAAATACGAGACGCCAGGCATTCGGACCGAGATATACCGGCCGGCCTCCGCGTCATCGCCGTCCGCGTCTAGAGCGATCTCCAGTCGACCCAGCGCGCGCCAGCTCCGAAGAAGCGGCCTCAATCTCGTCTGATTCAGCTGTCACTTTCCGTTCCTCTCTTTCGGTACCCAGCTCAATTGAGCCGGCCCGTCACTCAGGCGCCGCCACGCCCACCTCCCGACAGGCAGCCCAGTGGCCGCAACATACAAGGGGGGTGTGAAGCCCGGGTGCATGGAGGCTAGGTGCCGAGTCGATCGAGTCCGGGATTCTCACGGCGGGAACCCGTTAGATCACTGCCACTCCGCACGCACTCGCCCGCTGCCCCGCAGCGGTGCGAGATGGGGGTCAGTCCCGCCAACCCGCTCCCAAAATACCAGGGTCGGCTCGGAAAGATAAGGGTTTCCCTTTCCGCCAAACGCATGTTGAATCAACACTGTCGCAGCCAGGGGGGGCGACGCAGCGGTCGGGGGCGCATCAACCCCGTACCGGATCGAGGAGTCCTGCCCGGCCCCGAGGAAGGGTCGCTCGATCAGCTGGCGATGGACTCCGGGTTGCCTCCGGGGTCCTTCGCGTCTCGGCGTAGCACCATGCGCTCTTTCTCCGTCGCGCCGCCCCAGGATGTCCGCCACTCCGCACAGGATGCCCCAGGTTCCCCGCTAGGGCTCGGTGGGGGGCTTAAAAAAGAAAGAGTGCCGGGCCTCGGAGCATCGGGTGGCAGGCACCGGCGCTACAGCGGACCCGGCGGCGCATCGTAGCGGTATCGGCACACGTGGGCGCAAGTTGGCCCGGCTGGAGCAGAGACGAGCGCCGTACAGTAAGTTGCCGGGTCAGGAGCGCGGTGGCGGAACCTCGCTCAACCGACCCGGCTACTGGATCGTATCCGGACGCTCGCCCGGCTCAGGTTCCCCTCGGCCCTGGCCTCCTCGATGGCGGCACCGAAGTCGGCGGGGGTGTCGTCGGCCATCGCACGCAGGGGGACGAGGTCGGCTCACTGCTTCACGCCGACCGCCTCCGCTGAGTCAACCTGTTGGTCGCGCCCAACAGGTTGACGGTAAGCCGTCTCGCCCATACTCCGAATCGTTCCCTCCTCCTGCCCCTGCCGCACCAACCCCCCCAACCCCGCGCTCGCAGCGACGGACGATCTCGATGGCGACGAGTGTCCTATCCAGCCTTCAGAATCCGGAATACGCATAGCGGTTGACCTGGGCTTTTGTTGACATCTCCGATTCCATGCCTCATGATCGCGAGGACAGATGGCCCCGGCGATGCGGAAACATCCGGGGGCCGTGGCCGACACCGAGCGAACGGTGTCAGAGTGGGCGATGGTACCCGGTGCCTCGGTTCCGTTGGCGACGCTCCCCGGTGTCACAACGAAAGGGGATCACCATGGCAACCGAAGCAACCGAGAGCGGGAACCCGGAGGAGTACCACGCCTTCGACCGTATCGTGGAGGCATACATGCGTGGCGAGCACGTGTCGGGAGCGGAGCATCCGTACTTCGATGCAGAGCCCGAGTGAACGACTGCTCCTGACCCGACATCACCCGACTTCAGCGATGGCCTCCGGTTCAGGCCGGGGGTCTGTCGCGCGCCCTCCCAAAGTGGGACTATCGGCCCTGGTTGGAAGACCCGCTTACGAGTGAAAATGCACTGCAGAATCCGTTCAGCTAGCGGGCGAAACCGTCGACTCGCGTCCCCGATGGGCTGGACGGATCGGTGCGCGCACCCGAGAGCCCCCCATCCGCCGGGTGCTTTCGCGTCCCACGTTCCGAGTTCCCCGATGGGCCCGCCACCATGACCCTGCGATGGTGCCCGGCTTCGGCGGGGGGTCTTCCGCGTTCACGGGTCAGGATTGAGGTTGAAGTCAATGTCGGGCAGTGAATACGGCGGGGCGAGTAGGTCGTCGAGGTCTTCGATTGTGATGCCTTCCACCTTCCGAAGGATGGCCACAGAGAGGTCGGCGAGATAGGCGCAGAGCAGCTGGTACCTCATGAGCCCCATGTCCAGGTCGGCCATCGCCTCGGGCGAGAGAGAATGTTCGAGCATCGTTTGCTTGATGCGGCGAGCTACCGCTGCGTTGAGCTGGTAGCCCGGGCTCGTTGCCGTGGGCCCCGGCCCCCGAAAGAGGTCGGCAACAATCGCCACGGCGGTCGCGCGAGCATCCCCGCGCATCTCTTCCCGCGTTCTTTCGTCGTAGGTCATCCCACAAACCTATGCTCTCGGCGCATCTGGCGACGCTGTCGTTCGCTTGTACCGCCCCACACGGCGACCAGGGTAGAAATCGCCCAGGGATTCGACAGCGTCCCGGTTCACGGGTTCAGCTCCCGCCCGGCGAGACGGCAGCATGGACAAGACCTCCGCCCCCACCGGATGGGGCTTCGATCCGATGACGCGGCCGACCTGGAGCAAGGAGCCACAGTCCCCGGATCAGATCGTGTGCCCATGAAATTGGCAGCCGGCTACCGAGGTATCCGAGAGACTCCGAGACGGCCGTCATCGACTCGGTGAGATCACTAATTGCAGCGTCAAGCATGGCGTCGGACGGCCTTGGTCGCTCAAATGCGATCCCTGCGGACTCCAGCGCATTGGCGTAGGAGGCGAACAGCTGGCCGACCCGCATCTCGAGTTCCGGGCCGGCGCAACGATGGGACCGGATCCACCCCAGCCCCTCGAGGGCAGCGTCCTCCAGGGCGAGGGTGGCGACGATGAACGTGCGGAGGTCGGCAACGCCCGACCGTTCCATCACCTGGAGCAGGGCGAACAGGGCATCGACCAGACGGACGGCTTCGAGGTCCCTTTCAAGTGAGGTTGTGGGGACGGACATATGGGCTCACTCTTGTAGGGGTCGGCGGCAGCCAGGATGGCGCCCGGCTGCCGCCGTGCGGCCCGGCGAGGAAATGTACTCGGCGGGCGGCTGGCGCTGATCGTCGAACTGTGGACTGGCGGCGCTGGTACGGAACGGCCTGTTGGGCCTCGAGTGCTGCGAACCAGGGGGCACCGATCTGGAGCCCGTGGTGGAGACTTTCCCGTTCCTCGGGTTCGGTGCTGGCGGCGAGACGGGCCTCCATCACGTCCATTTGCCGGCGTACCTCTCCGATCTCGCGGGCGAGCTGGCGAGGCGTGGCGGCAGCCGGTGAAGTGGTGAGCATCGTCGACTTCCAGCACCGAGGCGCAGGGCGCTAGGCCGTGCGGCGTGAAGGTCGAGCGCGCCGGCCTTACCGCTCCGTGCAACTGGGTCCACTGCCTCAAGGCGGCAACCCGTTGGGCCTTCGAAACTGGCCTGGTGGCCCGGGACCCGCTGGCCGGGTTCAATCGACCCAAGGCACCGGTCTCGATGGCGGCGACGGGAGCGTGGACGGCAGCCGAGGCGAGCAAGTTCCTCGCCTCTGTGGTCGACGACCGGCTCCGGGCTGCCTGGTGGCTCCTCCGGAGCCGCGGGCTGCGCCGGGATGAGGTGGCCGGCCTCAAATGGGCCAACATCGACCTCGAGCGTGGCGTGGTCCGGGTTGTCGAGACGCGGGTGGTGGTATGGGCCCAGGCAACCGCCTCGACTCCGAAGACTATGGCCGGCCGGCGGGCCATCCCTCTCGATGACCGCCTGGTGGCGGAGCTGAAGTCTCACCGGGCGCGACAGGCCCGTGACCGCCTCGCTGCGGGCTCGGCCTGGCAAGAGTCCGACCACCTATTCGTCGACGAACTGGGTCGGCCGCACCGACCCGAGACACTGAGCCGGAAGTTCGCCAAGTTGACGGCCGACGCGGGCTTGCGCCCAATCCGGTTGCACGACGCCCGGCACACAGCGGCGTCCCTCATGCTGGCCGCGGGCGAGGCACCGAAGGTGGTGGCTGAGATCCTTGGGCACTCTTCCCCCACCATTACCGTGAACGTCTACCAACACCTCATGCCTGGGACGCGCGAGGCAACCGGCGCACGGCTGACCGGGGTGCTGGCGGGAACGGCCGGTTGAGATCCGTTGACAGTGGACGCTCAGGGAATCCCGTTGACCAAATGTTGACAACGGGCGGCTTGCCTAATGGGGCCACAGCACTCGGTCGAGCATTCCCCCAGGTCAAACGTGGTGTCGGAGGGGGGACTTGAACCCCCACGCCCTTGCGGGCACTAGCCCCTCAAGCTAGCGCGTCTGCCTATTCCGCCACTCCGACGAAGTGACTCCGATATCGCTATCGGGGCGTCTGGCATGGTAGCGCGCCCGGGGGGAACTGAGGATCGGATCCCGGTCGCTTCGAACTGCGACTCAAACGACGGCCCGAGCCGCCTACCCCACTCACGCCTGCCGGTTTGACGGACCGGGCCTGAGGATCGTCCAGAGGGCCACGTTCCAGAGGATGCCGTCCGCCGAGGCGTTGTAGTCGGCGCCGGCGATCTGCACCCCGTTGGCGAGCAAAGCCGGCTCCCCGAACAGGGGCAGTGCGACCATCTGATCCCACAGTTGGTCGTCGATCTGCGCGTAGATGGCGCTTCCGGTCACCGGGTTCAAGGCCTGGGCGGCCTGCAGGAAGAGCTGGTCCACCTGGGGATCGTCGAACTTGCTCCAATTCTCCGAGCCGTTCGAGCCCTCGGGACCCTGGCCGTCGGAGTACCAGGCTTCCGTGACCGTCTGGAACGGACTCGAGACTCTGGCGACCAGCGCCATGTCGTAGGAGTTGGCAGCGGCGGCGGCAGCCAGGCCGGCGGTACCCGCCACCGGGACGGTCACCACCGAGATGCCCGCGCTCCGCAATTGGGAGCTGACTTCCGCCGCGACCCCACCGATCCAGGGATCCCCGGACTCCACCGCTATCCGAAGGGTCAGCTGCCTTCCACCGACATCGACGTAGTTGCCGGTCTGGTCCTGGTGGAACCCCAGGCTCTTCAGCAGCCGGTCGGTGCTCGCCGGATTGGGTGCGGTGTACTCGCCCGATGCCGATGACGCGTTGTAAGCCGATTGCGAGGGAGTGGCCAGATGGTCCTCGCTGATCACCAGGTCGGGGTCGATGGAGGAGAACGTCTTCGTCAGGATCGCGGTGCGGTCGAGGGCGTGCGCGATCGCCTGACGCGCGGCAACCTTGCCGGTGACCGGTGATTTCACGTTGAACTCCAGCTGCAGGAAGCTCAGGGACGGCTTGATGGAGCTCTGGGTGTTCGGCAGAGACGACACCGCATTGAGGGAACCCAAGGTGAACTGGGCCGGTTGGGCCACGGCATGATTGATCCCGGTAAGAGCCCCGAGCCAGACGCTCTGCGCCGGTGGCGTCGAGACGACCACCCGATCCAACACGGCCGGCGTCCCCCACCACTTGGGGTTCCTCACCAGCACCGCACCGGAGTCTCCCGAGACGGACTGCACGATCATCGGCCCGGCGGAAAGGTCGACCGCCGGATCGAAGAGACTGAACCCGCTGTTCCAGCCCACCCTCATGGCGATGTGGGCCGGCACCATGTGGTCGAACATGACACGCCAGTCGGTGAAGGGGGTGGTGAATACCACCGTGACTGTCCTCCCGCCGTCGCTGCCGATGACCGAGGCCACGTCCCGGTACCCGAGTGTCGAGGCAACCTGGTCCGGCTGTCCGTCGACATCGACCCCGTTCCCCCGTTGGGACTGCCAGGCATAGATGAAGTCGTCCGCACTGACCGGCACCCCGTCGGACCACACCGCACGGGGATTGATCACATACTGAATCGTCAACGGCGATGTCGACGTGGCCTCAACGCTCACCAGGAGGTCGTTGTTGACCTGCGGGACCAGCTTGGGGGAGATGACGTAGGCGCTGGGCAGCACCGAGGTGAGCAGCGTCGGGGTCGATGACGCCGCCCCGGAAGCTGTGTCGGGGTTGAACCCGGCCCACGGGCGGTCGAGGTGGACGGTCGTCGATCCGCCGGTGGCGGCAACGAGTGCCGGAGGAGTCAGTTCATCGACCTGGCTGATCCGTTGGGAGCCGAGATGGTCGATGATAGCCACCGCCCCGATGATGACGATGATCACCAGGGGCAATCTCCACCTGGCGCGGTACTCCCTCCATCGCAGAGCCATGCGGGGACGGCGCTCGACGGGCTCGGCGCCGGATTCGGTCACTGCAGGCGCAGGATGAGGATCAGATTCGTGAAGGCGAAGATCACCGCCACGGTGACGGTGATCCGGTCAAGGTTCTTCTCGACCACCGTCGAACCGGCGGCCGCGGAGCCGACCGAGCCACCGAACATGTCGGACAGGCCGCCGCCCTTGCCGCTGTGCATGAGGATCAGGAAGATCAAGGCGAGGCATGCCAGGACCTGTAGTACGACGATGATTGCGGTCAGCACGCGATCTTCCTCCTCTGGCCCATGACCGTTGAAGACGCTAGCAAACTCAACGGGTGGTGATGGCAGCAGCCCTGGCGATTCCCACGAACGCGGCCGCATCGAGGCTCGCCCCGCCCACCAGGACCCCGTCGATATCCGGACAGCGGAGCAGTGATTCGGTGTTCTCGGCGTTCACCGACCCTCCATATTGGATGCGCACCTGGCCCGCCGCCTCCGCTCCGGTCGATCGGGTGACCACGTCGCGGATCCACGAGCAAGCCTCCTGGGCATCTTCCGGGGTGGCCGCCTGGCCCGTCCCGATGGCCCACACCGGCTCGTAGGCGATGACCATGGCCGCCACGGACGCCGGGGGCACTACCCGCAGGCCACTCTCGACCTGGCTGGCCAACCGATCCCGGGTCAGGCCCACTTCCCGTTCGTCCACGGTCTCGCCGACGCAGAAGATCGGGGTCATCCCGTTGCGTAGCACCGCCTTCAGCTTCGCGGCCACCAGTTCATCGGACTCCCCGAACAGCTGCCGGCGTTCCGAGTGGCCCACGATCACGTAGTCCACGTGCAACTTGGCCAGCATGGCCGGGCTCACCTCTCCGGTGAACGGCCCGGAGTCCTCCACCGCGCAATCTTGGGCTCCCAGGGCGACCGGAATGCCTTCGCCCTCGACGACGGTCTGCACCGACCGGAGATCGGTGAACGGCGGATGCACCGACAGGTCGACCGGTCCGGCGTCCGCCGGCTGGAGCCGCAGCCCGAGGTCACGAACGGCGTGGATGGCTTGGAGATGGTCGAAGTTCATCTTCCAGTTCCCGCTGATCAGCGGACGCCGTGTGGCGCTGGGGTCGGTCACCCCAGCGGCTCGTCACGACGAGCACCGTCTCCGGCCCGAGGGGCATTGACCGCCCCCCTGAGTGCCGAAAGGCCGGGAAGGTCGCCGTATTCGAGCAGTTCGAGCGAAGCCCCGCCGCCGGTGGAGATGAAGCTGATCCGGTCGGCCAGGTCGAGCTCGTCGATGGCAGCGGCGCTGTCTCCCCCGCCCACCACGGTGTAGCCGGGGCAGTCGGCCACCGCCCGGGCGACCCCGGCGGTTCCCGCTCCGAACCTCGAATCCTCGAAGACTCCCATCGGCCCGTTCCACAGCACGGTCCCGGCGGCGGCGATCTCGCGGGCATAGGCGGCGACCGTCTCCGGCCCGATGTCCAGGCCTTGCCATCCGTCGGGGATGTCGGCCCCCATGGTCCGAACCTCTCCGTCCACACGGTCGCATCCGAAGTCGGCACCGGGCTCGAGCGCCACGATGTCCGCCGGCAGCAAGATGCGCTTGCCGGATCCGAGGAGCTCGGCACACTCGCCGATCCTGTCCGGATCGACCATCGAGCCGCCGACATCGTGGCCGGCTGCCGCCAGGAACGTGAAGGCCATCCCACCTCCGACAACCAGGGCGTCGACCTGGTGGAGCAGGGCCTTCAGGACACCGAGTTTGTCGGCGACCTTGGCACCCCCCACAACCGCCACGAACGGTCGCTCCGGAGTGTCGAGGAGCCGGCCCAACGCCTCGAGCTCCCGCTGCAGCAACAGCCCGGCGGCACTCGGCAGGAGGGTAGGGGGTCCGACCACCGAGGCGTGACGGCGGTGCGAGACGCCGAATGCATCGTTCACATAAGCGTCGTGGCCGTTGACCAGCTTCTTGACGAAGGCCGGATCGTTCTGCGCCTCGCCCGGGTCGAACCGGAGGTTCTCGAGGAGCTCGACCTGTGGGATCAACTGTGCCAACTCGTCGCGAACCGGGCCGAGCTCCCACCTCTCGTCCGGCGCGCCCTTGGGCCGCCCGAGGTGGGTGCACGCAGTCACATGGGCCCCCCGCTCGATCAGGTACTCAAGGGTGGGCAATGCGGCACGGATCCGGAAGTCGTCGACCACCGTCGGGGCCTCACCGGCGCAGGGGCGCAGGGGGACGTTGAAGTCGACCCGGACCAGAACGCTGCTCCCTTCGATATCCGGGAGATCGGCGAGCAACGGCAATCCCTCCAGCAACGGATTCTGCCCATGATCACCCATCGTCACTCCTCCCCCAAGCCCCCCTCAACATTCCTCCGGAATCCTCTCGCCTTCCCTCAGGAACCGGCACCCATCAGCAGCGAGAGGTCGACGAGCCTGTTTGAGTATCCCCACTCATTGTCGTACCAACCCTGGACCTTGACCAGGGTGACTCCCGAGGCCGACGGCATCACCATGGTCAAGCCGGCATCGAAGGTGCACGAGGCCGGGCTGCCCACGATGTCGGACGAAACGATGGGGTCCTCGGTGTACACCAGCACCTTGGAGAGCGGGCCCGACGAGGCTGCCGCGGCAAATGCCGCATTGACCTGCTCGACAGAGACGGGACCGGGGACAACCGCGGTGAAATCGGTGATCGACCCATCCGGCACGGGCACCCGGAGCGCGCAGCCGTCGAGTCGGCCCTTCATCGAGGGGAGCACCAACCCGGTGGCGCGGGCCGCCCCCGTCGACGCCGGGATGATGTTGACGGCAGCAGCGCGGGCCCGCCGCAGGTCCTTGTGGGGGAGGTCCAACAGGTTCTGATCGTTGGTGAAGGCATGGACCGTCGTCATCATGCCGCTCTCGATCCCGAACGCATCATCGAGCACCTTCACCATCGGGGCAAAGCAGTTGGTGGTGCACGAGGCGTTGGACACGACGAAGTCCTTGGCCGGATCGAACTCCGAGTCGTTCACCCCCATCACGAAGGTGGCGTCCACGCCGGTGGCCGGAGCGGCGACGATCACCCGGGTGGCTCCGGCGTCGAGGTGGGCAGCTGCCGATTCCCGAGTGGTGAACCGTCCGGTGGACTCGATCACCACGTCCGCGCCAAGCTCACCCCAGGGCAACGCCTTGGGGTCCCGCTCGGCCAGCACGGCGATCGGACCGGAATCCAGGACGATCGATGAGCCGGAGACCTCCGCCTTGCCGGCGAAGCGGCCGTGTGTGGAGTCGTACCGGAGGAGATGGCACAGCGTCTCCGGCGATGTCAGGTCGTTGATGGCCACCACCTCGACATCCGCGCCCATCAAACGGGCAGCTCGAAGATAGAGGCGCCCGATGCGCCCGAAGCCGTTGATGCCTATCCGTACCGTCATGGCCTTCCCACCTCACCCTTCAGCGATCCGTGCACACCTATCACACATTGGAGTCCGGGCTTATGCCCCTCCGCCCAACGGAGAACGGCGACCACGCTACGGCATTCTCGTGGCCGGCGGCACTATCCGAGCAGATCGGCGAGTGCCGACGCCAGTTTGACCGGGTCATGCGCCAGTCCACTGGGGCGGGCCAGGTCGACATCGACCACCGGGATGGCGGGATGCCCGAGGGGGAGGGCGGAGGTGTCGCACAGGGCGACATCGACGGACACCCCGTGGGCCCTCAGGGCTTCGAGGTGCATCTCGACGTTGAATGCCTCGGTTTCGGGGACCTGGGGTCGCAGATTGCAGACGTAGACGGTGCGGGCGTCGGACCGGTTGACGCCCTCGCTGATCCCGGGAACGGCGATGGCGGCAAGCACGCTCGTGAAGAGGGATCCGGGACCCAGGACGATCTGGTCGGCCTCCTCCAGCGCCGTGACGGCCTCGGCCGGGGCCTTGGGATCAGCGGGAACCAGGGAGACGCTCCGGATGTCGTTGGTGGCCATGACGGCCACCTGGCCCGCGACCTGGCCGCCGACGGCGTCCGCCTTCAGGACGACCGGCTCGACTGTGGCGGGAAGCACCCTCCCCCGCACGCGGAGCAGTCGGCACGCCTCGTCGAGGGCGTCGATGGGGTCGCGAGCCCCGTCCATCAGGCCGGCCAGGATCAGGTTGCCGAGGGAGTGTCCCGCCAGTTCGGCCTCGGTGAAGCGATGCTCGAATGCCACGGCCAGGGGTGATCCGGGCTCGGCCAGGGCAACCAGGCACTTGCGCAGGTCGCCCGGCGGGATGATGTGGAGGAGCTCGCGGAGGCGTCCGGACGAGCCGCCGTCATCGGCCACCGAGACAACGGCGGTGACCTGATCCGTGTACGTGCGGACGGCTCGCAGGGTCGCGGCAAGCCCATGGCCACCGCCGATGGCCACCACTCGGGGTTGCCGGGCCGCGGGATCGGACCGTGGCCACGAGCTCACCGTTCGACATCCCGGTGGAACACGGTGGTGGGCATGCCGTGCCGATCCAGCCGTCGCACCATCTCCTCGGCCAGCACCACCGACCGGTGGCGCCCACCGGTGCAACCCATGGCCACCGTGAGGTACGACTTCCCTTCCCGTTTGTACGCGGGGATCAGCATGGCCAGCAGGTCGTCGAGCTTGTCGAGGAACTCGGATGTCTCCGGTCGCTCGAGGACGTACTCCCTCACCTCCGCATCGAGACCACTCTGGTGGCGCAATGCCACGTCCCAGTAGGGATTGGGCAGGAATCGGCAGTCGAACATCAGGTCCACGTCGAGCGGCACCCCGTACTTGAAGCCGAACGAGACGATCGAGGTCTGCATGGTGTGCCCCGATTCCTCCCCACCGAACACCTCGATGAGCCGGGTGCGCAGTTGGTTCACATTGAGCTCACCGGTGTCGATCACCAGGTCGGCCCGGTCCCGGAGCCCTTCCAACAAGAGCCGCTCGTCGACGATCGAGTCGACCACGCCACGGGCGACCTGGGGGTGGCGCCGGCGGGTGCCTTCGAACCTCCGGATGAGCACGTCGTCGGCGGCGTCGAGGAACAGGATGCGCACCCGATTCCGCCCCGCCTCGAGCGCATCCACCGCGGGTAGCACGTCATCGAGGTCTCCCCCGCCCCGGCCGACGACGAATGCCACACGCTCCATCTCCGAGCCCGTGCCGTCAACCAGTTCGGACACCTTGGAGATCAGGGCCGAGGGCATGTTGTCGATGACGAACCAGCCGAGGTCCTCCAGGCTGGCCGCCGCCGTCGAACGACCGGCCCCGGACATGCCGGTCACCACCAGGTATTCGCTCATCCGTCCACCCTTGCACGCGTCTCGGTCGATCCATTCGGCGACAGTGGCGTGTGCAACCGGTCGAACACGGCAGCACCCACCTCGGCCGGCAACCACGATACGCCCAACAGGTCGTCCTTCGATGCGGCCCGCAGTCCGGCCAGGCCCCCGAACCGATCCACCAACCGTGCCCGGCGCTTCGGCCCCAGCCCCTTGACGCCATCCAGTGCACCCGTCGTCATGCGCTTGCCTCGCAGGGTGCGGTGGTAGGAGATGGCAAAGCGGTGTGCCTCGTCCCGCAGGCGTTGCAGGAGGTAGAGACCCTCGGACTGCCGGGACAACCGGATCGGCTCGGAGCTGCCGGGCCGGTAGACCTCCTCGAAGCTCTTCGCCAGCGAGGCGATCGGGATGCGCTCGGTGAGCCCGAGCGAGGCGAGCACGCGCACCCCCACGTTGAGTTGGCCCAGCCCCCCGTCGAGGAGGAGCAACTGGGGCGGGTAGGCGAATCGCCGCCTGGGCGGGCCCTCGGCAGTGGCCGGCTCGGCCGGGGCCGCCTCGGCATCGCCACCAATCCCCGCGCTGGCGGGTCGGGTACCACCGGCCTCCTCGGCCAGGAGGGCGGTCAGGCGGCGGGTGAGCACTTCCTCCATCGCCGCATAGTCGTCGTTGCCGGGCACGGAGGCCACTCGGAAATGGCGGTAGTCGCTCTTCTTGGGCAGTGCATCCTCGAACACCACCATTGAGCCGACGTAGTCGGTGCCCTGGAGATGGCTCATGTCGTAGCACTCGACGCGGAGGGGGGCTTCGGGTAGCCCCAGCTCACGCTGGAGTGATTCGAGAGCTCGGGCCCGGCTGTTGTGGTCCGATGTCCGGTGCAAGCGGTGTCGGACGAAGGCGTCGCGTGCGTTGTTCTCCACGGTCTCGAGCAACGACCGTTTAGGGCCCCGGACCGGGACCCGCAAGGCGACCGGGCCGCCCCGCCGTTCGGTGAGGTATTCGACCACCGCGTCGGCATCGCTCGGCATGGTCGGGAGCAATACCTGTTTCGGTACGCCTGAGGCCGACTCCGCGTACACGTCGATCAGGATCCTCTCGGTCAGCTGGGGCGGAGTCAGGTCCTCGACCTTGTCCACGAAGAGGGCCAGGCGTCCGACCACCTTCCCCGAGCGCACGTGGAAGACCTGCACCGCAGCCTCCAACTCGTCCCCGACCACGCCGAGCACGTCCAGATCCTCAGGACGCTCGAGCTCCATCTGGCGGACCGCGTCCGCGGCGCGGACCGCCTCGAGCTTGTCCCGGAGGACCGACGCCTTCTCGAACTCGAGCGCGCCCGAGGCCTCGTGCATGGCCCCCTCGAGCCCCTGCTCGAGGGGGCCGGTGTCGCCGCTCAGGAACGAGATCAGATCGGCCACCATCCGGTCGTAGTCCGCCCTGCCGACTTCCCCTACGCACGGTCCCGAGCACCGTTCGATGTGGAACAGGAGGCAGGGTCGGCCCAGGCGTTCGTGGCGGCGGAACTTGGTGTCCGAGCAGGTTCGCACAGGGAACGACCGCAGCAGCAGGTCGAGTGTCTCCCGGATGGCACCGACATTCGCATAGGGACCGAAGTACCGTACGCCGCTTCGTTTGCGCCCCCGCACCACCGCCGGCCTGGGCCATTCGTCGTTGACGGTGACCGCCAGCCACGGATAGCTCTTGTCGTCCTTGAGCCTGACGTTGTAGCGGGGCTGGAACTGCTTGATCAGATTGTGCTCGAGGAGCAGGGCCTCCGCCTCGGAACCGACCACCATCCACTCGACGTGGTCGGCCTGTTCGACCATCTGGGCTGTCCGGGGTGCCAGCCCGCCAGGGTCCTGGAAGTAGGAGTTGAGGCGCTGGCGGAGCGATTTTGCCTTCCCCACGTAGATGACGCGTCCGTCCCGGTCGAGGAACTGGTAGGAGCCGGGGGCATCGGGGACGGACCCAGGGAGCGGACGGGTGGCCACACCACCAGTGTGCCGTGTCCGGTGGAGCGCCGAGGTCGCCCCCGGGTCGGAGCCCTTCCAACGCGCAGACGGGCGGCGGAGGCCCTACACTGGAGGGACGCCGGCCTGGTTTCCGGCGACATCCACCGCTCCGGGGCCGACATCCCCGCGGATGGGCGACCAGGCTGTCCCCGCCGGCCACTACCGGAGCGCCTCCTCAAGGGGGTCATACCCATCATGTTCCGGCTACAGACGGCACTTCCCGATCGCTACACGACAGCCGATCCCGCCCAGCTCGCCACCTGGATCGGGCAGGCCAAGGACGAACTCGGTTCGCGCCTGATCATCCTCGGGCACCACTACCAACGGGACGAGGTGATGGCCTGGGCCGACGCCCGGGGCGACTCCTTCGGGCTGTCCCGGATCGCCGCCGGCCAGTCCGAGGCGGAGTTCGTGGTGTTCTGTGGGGTCCACTTCATGGCCGAATCGGCCGACATCCTGACCGGGCCGCACCAGCAGGTGATCCTGCCCGACCTCAACGCCGGGTGCTCGATGGCCGACATGGCCGACATCGAGTCGGTGGAGGAGGCCTGGGAGACACTCGGAGCGTTGACCGACATCGACCGGGTCATCCCGGTGACCTACATGAACTCGTCAGCGGCGCTGAAGGCCTTCGTCGGGCGGCACGGTGGCACGGTGTGCACATCTTCGAATGCGCGGGCCGTGTTGACCTGGGCACTCGGGGACGGTGGTGGGAACGGCCACGGGGACCAGGTGCTGTTCTTCCCCGATCAGCACCTGGGCCGGAACACGGGGTTCGAGCTCGGGTACACCGGCGACCACATGGCGGTGTGGAACCCGCGTCTGGACCGCGGGGGCCTCGACGACGCCACCCTCAAGTCGGCGGCCCTGCTCCTGTGGAAGGGCCACTGCTCGGTGCACCAACGCTTCCGCCCCGAGCACATCGACGCATTTCGGGCCGAGCATCCCGGCGGCTTCGTGGTCGTCCACCCGGAGTGCGCCCACGACGTGGTCGAAGCTGCCGACCAGGTCGGGTCGACCGACTACATCATCCGAGCGGTGGCCGAGGCCCCCTCCGGATCGGTGATCGGGGTCGGCACGGAGATCCACC
The DNA here is from genome assembly GCA_036722795.1 of Acidimicrobiales bacterium. Classification (GTDB taxonomy): domain Bacteria; phylum Actinomycetota; class Acidimicrobiia; order Acidimicrobiales; family RAAP-2; genus Bog-756. Next base: position 21,644 of record DAIMIK010000010.1, read on the forward strand.
TCGTCAAGCGGCTCGATGACGAGACTCCCGACAAGACGGTGGTCTCCCTCGACCCACTGGTCTGTCCGTGTTCGACGATGCTCCGCATCGACGCGCGCCATCTTGCCTGGGTGCTGGAAGGCCTCGTGGACGGCGAGGTCCGCAATCGGATCACCGTCGACGAGGAGACCGCGACATGGGCCCGTGTCGCCCTCGAGAGGATGCTGGCCACCGTCTGAGGCAGCCAGTGCCCTGCCCGAGGTAGCGGCGGCGCACCAGCGGGAGGGCGGCGCCGGCCGAGCGCCTATCGAGGGACCTTCGCCCGCGTGCGTGGTGCGGCCGGTTTGGCCGGTGCCCTGGCCGCTGTCTTGGCCGCGGCCGTCGCCTTGGGCCGAGGCTTCGCCGCGCCGTTTGCCTTACCTGCGCCGGTGGGCACAGTGCGTGAGAGACCGAGCAAGGGGGCAAGCACCTCGCCGGTGTAGCTGGCACTGACCAGGGCGACATCCTCTGGCGAGCCCTCCGCCACCACACTCCCCCCGCGGTCACCTCCTTCAGGACCGAGGTCGACGACCCAGTCGGCGCTCTTGACGACGTCGAGGTTGTGCTCGATGACGATGACCGTGTTGCCCTGGTCGACCAATCGATTGAGCACGTCGAGCAGCTTGCGAACGTCATCGAAGTGGAGCCCGGTAGTCGGCTCGTCGAGCACGTAGAGGGTGTGACCGGTCGACCGGCGGCTCAATTCGGAGGCCAGCTTCACCCGCTGCGCCTCACCACCGGAGAGGGTCGGTGCCGGCTGACCGAGCCGGATGTACCCCAGGCCCACGTCGACCAGGGTCTGCAGGTGACGCGCGATGGGCGGTTGGGCGGCGAAGAAGCCCAGGGCCTCTTCGCACGACAGCTCGAGCACTTCGGCGATGGTCTTGCCCCGGAAGGTGACCTCCAGCGTGTCCCGGTTGTACCGGGCCCCCTGGCATACCTCGCACGGCACGTAGATGTCCGGCAGGAAGTGCATCTCGATGCGCAAGGTCCCGTCCCCCGAGCACGCATCGCAGCGGCCACCCTTCACGTTGAACGAGAACCGGCCGGGGAGGTAGCCCCGGACCTTGGCCTCCGAGGTCTGGCTGAAGAGCTTCCGAATGTGATCGAAGACGCCGGTGTAGGTGGCCGGATTCGATCGCGGGGTGCGGCCGATCGGCGCCTGGTCCACCTCGACGACCTTGTCCACCTGGGACACGCCGGTGATGGTGCGGTGGAGGCCGGGAAGGGTCTTGGCCCGGTGCACCTGCTTGGCCAGCGATCGGAGCAGGATGTCGTTGACGAGCGTGGACTTCCCCGATCCGGACACGCCGGTCACCGCGATCAGGCGCCCCAGTGGAAACCCGACGGTCACGTTCTTCAGGTTGTGCTCGCGGGCCCCCTCGACGGCGAGGACCTCCCCGCTGCCGCCCCGGCGCACGGTGGGAACGGGAATGGATCGCGCTCCCGAGATGTACTGGCCGGTCAGGGAGTCCTCGTTCGAGACGAGCCCCCCGGGCCCGGTGACCGGGCCGGAGTGGACGATGCGGCCGCCGTGCTCCCCCGCCCCCGGGCCGACGTCCACCACATGGTCGGCGACCCGAATGGTCTCCTCGTCGTGTTCGACCACGATGACCGTGTTGCCCAGGTCGCGCAGGCGCTTCAACGTGCCGATGAGTCGCTGGTTGTCCCGCTGGTGCAGCCCGATGGACGGCTCGTCCAGCACGTAGAGGACGCCGACCAGGCCGCTGCCGATCTGGCTGGCCAGGCGGATCCGTTGGGCCTCCCCACCCGACAGGGTCGTAGCCGACCGGGCCAGGGTCAGGTAGTCGAGGCCCACATCCAACAGGAACTGCATCCGCTCGCGCACCTCGCGGAACACCCGGTCGGCGATCAGGTGGTCCCGGTCCGAGAGGTCCAGCGATGCCACCACTTCCACCGCGTTCCCGATGGGCAGTGAGCACAGGGCGTAGATGGAGTATCCGCCCACGGTGACGGCAAGCGACTCCGGGCGGAGCCGGGCCCCTCCGCACTCGGGGCACGGGACCTCCCGGAGGTAGCCCTCGAGGTTGTCCCGGAGGAAGTCCGAGTCGGCCTCGGAGTGGCGGCGTTGGAGCCAGGGGACGATGCCCTCGTAGAGCGAGTGGAACGACCGTTGCCGGCCGTACCGGTTCCGGTACTTGAGATGGACCTGCTTGGCGTCCGCCCCGTAGAGGACGAGCTTCTTTTCCGCCTTGCGCAGCTTCTCCCACGGGGTGTGGACGGAGAAGCCGCCCAGCTCGGCCACGGCCACCAGCATCCGGGCGAAGTACTCGCTGCGGGCCCCCGACCACGGGGCGAGGGCACCCTCGTCGAGCGACTTGCTCGGATCCGGCACGACCAGTTCGGGGTCGACCTCGAACCTGGTGCCGAGCCCGGTGCAGGCCGGGCAGGCACCGTAGGGCGAGTTGAAGGAGAAGTTCCGGGGCGACGGGTCCTCGAAGCTGATCCCGCAGTGGGTGCAGGCCAGGTGCTGGCTGAAGGTGATCGCCCCTTCCTCGGTCCCCTCCGCATCGACCACCACGATCTCGGCCACTCCCTCGGCCAGGGCGAGGGCCGTCTCCAACGATTCGGTGAGCCGGCGACGGATGTCGTCGCGCCGCACCAGGCGGTCGACCACCACTTCGATGGTGTGCTGCTCGTAGCGGGCCAGGTCCAGGTCGCTCCGCTCGGCGAGCTCCACCGTCGTTCCGTCCACGCGGGCGCGGGCGAACCCCTGCTTGGCCAGGTCGTCGAGCAGGCCCCCGTACTCGCCCTTGCGGCCGCGGACGACCGGAGCCAGCACCAGGAACCGGGTCCCTTCCTCCATGCCCAGGATGCGGTCGACGATCTGCTGGGGGCTCTGGCGGGCCACCGGGCGCCCGCAGGTCGGGCAGTGGGGCTTGCCGATCCGGGCGTACAGCAGCCGGAGGTAGTCGTAGACCTCGGTCACCGTCCCCACCGTGGAGCGCGGATTGCGCGACGCCGACTTCTGGTCGATGGAGATGGCCGGCGACAGGCCCTCGATGAAGTCGACGTCGGGCTTGTCCATCTGGCCGAGGAACTGACGGGCGTAGGCCGACAGCGACTCCACATAGCGGCGTTGGCCCTCGGCGTAGATGGTGTCGAAGGCCAGCGAGGACTTGCCCGAGCCGGAGAGCCCGGTGAAGACGATCAGGCGATCACGCGGGAGGTCGAGCGAGACGTCCTGCAGATTGTGCTCACGCGCGCCCCGGACAACCAGTCGATCAGCCATGGCGGTGAGGATACCGGTGCCCGGGGGCCGGTCCGGCGGTCACAGGGGAACGGTCGCCTCGACGTCGGCCGTGGAACCGGGGAGGACGGCGGAACCGTCCACCGGGTCGCGGACCAGTAGGGAGCGCAGCTCGGAGATCTCGTCCCGGATGAGCGCGGCCTCCTCGAAACGCAGCTCCTCGGCGGCCTTGGTCATCTCGGTGTCGAGCCGGTGGATGAGGCTGGACAGCTCGTCGGCATCGGGGCCGAGGGCGTGGGCCATCTCGGCGGCCACCGCCCGGGGGTCGACTCCCCCGCCCCGGCCCCTCTGGCCCCGTCCGGATCCCGGCCGGGGCCTCGTGCCCGAGGCGGTCCCGGCCGAACCGGAGGCGTCGCCCCGGACCCGCTCGAGGATGTCGGTGACCGACTTGGTGATGGTCCTGGGGTCGATGCCGTGCGCCTCGTTGTACGCGATCTGGCGGGCACGGCGCCGTTGGGTCTCCCCGATGGCGTTGGTCATCGAGTCGGTCACCCGGTCGGCGTACATGACGACCCGGCCGTTGACGTTGCGGGCCGCCCGCCCCATGGTCTGGATGAGCGAGGACGCAGACCGGAGGAACCCCTCCTTGTCGGCGTCGAGGATGGCCACCAGGGCCACTTCGGGGAGGTCCAGCCCCTCCCGGAGGAGATTGATCCCCACCAGGACGTCGAACACTCCCAATCTCAGCTCGCGCAGCAGTTCGATGCGGGCCATGGTGTCCACGTCGGAGTGCAGGTACTGGACCCGCACGCCCTGCTCCGCGAGGTACTCGGTCAGGTCCTCGGCCATCTTCTTCGTCAGGGTGGTGACCAGCACCCGGTAGCCGGCGGCCACGGTGGCGTCGATCCGCTCGCGCAGGTCGTCGATCTGCCCGGTGGTCGGACGGATGTCCACCTCGGGGTCGACCAGCCCGGTGGGCCGGATCACCTGCTCGACGATGTTGGCGCTGTTCTCCAGCTCCCAGGGGCCCGGAGTCGCCGACAGCAGGATGACCTGGCCGGTCCGCTCGGCGAACTCGTCGAACCGGAGCGGCCGGTTGTCCATGGCCGACGGCAACCGGAACCCGTGGTCGACCAGGGTCTCCTTGCGCGACCGGTCACCGGCGTACTGGCCCCGGAGCTGGGGCACGGCCACGTGGCTCTCGTCCAACACCACCAGGAAGTCCTTGGGGAAGAAGTCGAGCAGGGTGAAGGGCGCCTCACCGGCGGCCCGCCCGTCGAGGTGCCGGCTGTAGTTCTCCACCCCCCCGCACACGCCGGTCTCGGCCAGCATCTCGAGGTCGTACTCGGTGCGCATCCGGAGGCGCTGGGCCTCCAACAGCTTGCCCGCCTCCTCCAGCTCGGCCAGACGGCTGCGCAGCTCGGCCTCGATGCCGATGATGGCGCTCCGCATCCGTTCGTCACCGGTTCCGTAGTGGGTGTTGGCGAAGACCACCAACTCCTCGAGGTCGTCGCCGATCTCCCCGGTCATCACGTCGAACGGCCGGATCCGCTCCACGGTGTCTCCGAAGAACTCGATCCGGACCGCCCGGCTCTCGTAGGCCGCGTGTATCTCGACGGTGTCACCCCGAACCCGGAACTGCCCCCGCACCAGTGTGGTGTCGTTGCGGGAGTACTGGAGATCGACCAGGCGTCGGAGGAGGGAGCGCTGGTCGTGGACGTCACCCGGGCGGAGGGCCACGATCCGGTCGCGGTACTCGTCCGGCGAGCCCAGCCCGTAGATGCACGACACCGACGCCACCACGATGGTGTCGGGCCGCAGCAACAGGGAGGAGGTCGATGCATGGCGCAACCGGTCGATCTCGTCATTGATCGACGAGTCCTTCTCGATGTAGGTGTCAGATGACGGCACGTAGGCCTCGGGCTGGTAGTAGTCGTAGTAGGACACGAAGTACTCCACCCGGTTGCGGGGGAAGAACTCCTTCAGCTCGGCCGCCAGCTGGGCGGCCAACGACTTGTTGGGCTCGATGATCAGGGTCGGGCGCTGCACCGCCTCGATGGTCCAGGCGATGGTGGCCGTCTTGCCCGAGCCGGTGATGCCCAGCAGGGTCTGGTACCGGTCGCCACGCTCGAGCCCCTCGACCAGGCCGGCGATGGCCTGGGGCTGATCCCCCGCCGGGCGGAAGGGCGAGACGACCTCGAATCTGGACACGCCTGCGATGGTACCGGCCGGGTGCGCCACCGCAGCCGGGACAGGGGAAGGGTCAGTCCGCCGGCTGTGCGGCCCCTCCGGGGGGGTCATCGTTTCGACGCAGTTCGACCAGGAGTGCCCAGACCCGGTCCACTTCGCGCCGAAGGTGCTCCTCGTCGCCCGAGTTGTCGATCACCAGATCGGCGCCGGCCAGGCGGGTCTCCCGGTCGGGCTGCGACTCGATGCGGGCACGGGCATCCGCCTCGGACATGCCCCGGAGTTCGACGAGGCGGTGCAGGGCCAGCTCGGTCGGTGTGTCGACCACCACCACGGCGGCCAGTCCGAGCATCTCCCGGTGGATGTCCCGGAGGAGGGGGATGTCCATGACCACGATCTCGTCGGTCCCGGCGTACCGATCCTTGCGCTCAATCATCTGCACGCCGATGGCCGGGTGGGTGATGGCGTTGAGGTCGGTCAGCGCATCGGGGTGGCCGAAGACGAGGGCGGCCAGGCGCGGCCGGTCGATGCACCCGTCCTCGCCCACGATGCCGGGGCCGAACCGGTCGATCAGGGGTTGGTAGGCGGGGCCGCCCGGGGCCACCACCTCGCGGGCGACCACGTCGGCGTCCACCAGTACCGCGCCGTGGCCGACCAGGAGACCGGCCACCGTCGACTTCCCTGCGCCGATCCCCCCGGTGAGCCCGATGGTGAGCAAGGCGGCCGACCGGTCAGACGGGCCGACGCGGCCGGGACGCAGTGGCGAAGAGGACCATCGTGGTGCGGTCGAGGTCGTCGGTGACGAAGAAGTCGTCTGCGGTGATGCCGGTCAGGCCACCCGAATCACTTCGGGCGATGACCTTGTAGGCCAGCGGGAGGATGCGGGTGTAGATCCCGATGTACCACGACCGCGGAATCCGGTGGCGGACGTCGAAGACGTCCAGCTTGAGCACCTTGTTCGCCTTGACCCGACGGGCGGTGAAGTCGGCCTTCACGTGCGGCACGGCGTCGAGTCCTTGGACGGTGACGTCGTGGAAGCACCGCTCGAGCAACCGCTGAAGCTCGGCAGGCTCGAACAGGTGGATGTGGAACGGGTTCTCGAAGTCGGCGGGTGCGTTGGGGGTGAGGAAGAAGGCCGTGCCCTCGTCCGACAACACGCGGGCAAGCTCGCGCACGTGCCCCTCGGGATCGTCGAAATGCTCGATCAGGTGCGACGAGCACGCCCAGTCGAAGCTGCCTTCGGCGAACCCCAGCGACAGTGCGTTCATCTGGGCCACCTCGAGGCCGGCCGGGCCCCACCGGTGGCGGGCCGCCTCCACGGCGTCGGCGCTGTAGTCGGCCCCGACGACCACACGGTCCTCGGCCAGGAACCTAGCCGACTCGAACCCCTGGCCACAGCCGACATCGAGCATCGTCCCCTTGCCCAGTCGCTCGATGACCGTCCGGTAGCCGGCGGCGTGCAGGGCCAGCAGCGAGTCGGGGGTGACCCCCTCCATGGGGCGCTCCCCGGTGAGGCGCCTGCCGGGCGCCTGGTGCCCGCCGGTGGTCGCCGCGACCGACGAACCCGGCCCGGACCTGTGCTCGCTCATCTGGCTCCCCTGTGTCTGGCCTCGGGCCGTCGCCTGCCTGGTCGGAGTGATGACATCCCCGCTCGTCGGTTGTTTACACTACCGATCACTCGTGTCGGATCCCCAACCTTCCGCTGTCGCGCCCCCGGGCCGGGCCCTGGGCCCGGTACGGACGGCCTATGCCCGGCTCCGGGCACCCAGCCGGCTCCGTGCCGTGGTCGACTACCTGGCCATTGCCGTGCTGGCCTTCGTCCCCATGGTGGCCTCCCGCCCGGGGACGGTCACCGACGACACCAAGACCTACCTCTACCTGGATCCGGGCCGTTACGTCCGCCAGGCAGTGTCGCTATGGGACCCCAACGTGGGATTGGGCACGGTCACCCACGAGAACATCGGGTACCTGCTGCCGATGGGGCCCTTCTACTGGGTGATGGCCGAGCTGCACGTTCCGCTGTGGGTCGCCCAGCGCCTGTGGATGGGCACCCTGCTGTTCGCCGCCGGTGCCGGTGCCCTCTACCTGTGCCGCGCCATCGGGCTTTCGGGTCCCGGCCGCTACGTCACCGCCATCGGGTTCATGTTCACGCCCTACGTACTGCAGTACACCGGGCGGATCTCGGTCATCCTGATGCCGTGGGCCGGGCTTCCCTGGATGGTCGCCTTCGTCATCCTCGCCCTGCGGCGGGGGGGCTGGAGGTACCCCGCCCTCTTCGCTCTGGTGGTCGTCCTGGTCAGCGGCATCAATGCCAGCTCGATCCTCTACGTGGGCATCGCTCCTGCATTGTGGCTCCCCTACGCCGTGCTGGTCACCAGGGAGTCGACCTGGCGCCAGGCGTGGGGCGTGGCGTGGAAGGTGGGCGGCCTTACGGCCCTGGTGTCCCTGTGGTGGGCCGTCGGGCTGCAGGTGGAGGCGGCCTACGGGGTCAACGTCCTCAAGTACACCGAGACGGTGCCGGCCACCAGCGGGGCCTCCCTGGCCTCGGAGATCATCCGGGGGCTCGGCTACTGGTACTTCTACGGGTCCGACCGGGTGGGGAGCTGGACCCAGGCGTCGGTCGCCTACACCCAGGACCTCTGGCTCATCGGCCTGAGCTTCATCGTCCCCGTCCTCGCCTTCGCCGCCGCGTTCCTCTCCCGCTGGCGGTACCGCTCCTATTTCGTGCTCATCACCGTGGTGGGCATGGTGCTGGCCGTGGGCCCGAACCCCTACGGCCATCCCTCGACCGTCGGATCGGTCCTGAAGGCGATCATGGTGGACACCACTGCCGGGCTGGCCATGCGGTCCACCGACCGGGCCTCGCCGGTCATCATCCTCGGCCTGGCCATGTTCCTCGGCGCCGGGGTCAGTGCCCTCACCTTCCGGGTGCGCAGGACCGGCCTGGTCATCGGCGCCTTCGCCGTGGCTGCCATCGCTGCGGCCTCCGCACCCCTGTGGACCGGGGCGGTCATCGCCAACGGATTCACCCAGCCGGCCGTGCCGCCGACCTACGTGCGCCAGGCGGCCGCGGCGCTGAACGGCACTCATCCGGGGACGCGGGTCTACGCGCTCCCCGGTAACAACTTCGCCGCCTACCGGTGGGGGGACACCATCGACACGGTCTATCCCGGCCTGATGACCCGGCCCTTCGTGACCCACGAGCAGCAGATCATGGGCTCGCTGGCCACTGCCGACCTCCTGCAGGCGATCGACTCACCGCTCCAGGACGGCACCATGGACTGGAATGCGCTCGGGCCGATGGCCTCCCTCTTGGACGCAGGCGACGTGCTGGCCCAGTACGACCAGGCCTACGAGCGGTACGACGTGCCGATTCCCCAACAACTGGCGGCCGACCTCGCCGTCACGCCGCCCGGGCTGTCCGACCCGGTCTCTTACGGGACGCCCCGACCCAACGTCCCCCTCCTCCCCCACTTCGACGAGGCCACGCTGACCCGGCCGCCCAACTCCGGCTGGCCCGCCCCGCTGGTCTCCTACACCGTGAGCAACCCGCGACCGATCGCCCGGGCGGAGACGACCAAGGCCCCGCTCCTTGTGGACGGGGACGCTTCGGGTATCGTGAACGCCTCCTCGGTGGGGCTCCTGGCGAACAACCCCACCATCCTCTACGCCGGCACCCTCGACACCCACCCGGCGCTGCAGAAGCAGACGCTGGGGAGCCAGGCGAACCTGGTGGTGACCGACACCAACCGCAAACAGGGCTTCCGCTGGAACTCCCTGAACGAGAACACCGGCTACACCGAGACCGCCACCCAGCCGCCGGACACCGCGGACCCGAGCGATGCCCCGATCAACCTGTTCCCGGGGGACCCGGCCGACGCCCAGACCACCTCGGTGCTGGCCGGGGTGTCGTCGGTGACCGCCTCGTCCTACGGGTCCTCGATCACCTACCTGCCCGAGGACCGCCCCCCGGCCGCCCTCGACGGCAACGTCCAGACGGCCTGGCTGACCGACTCCTTCACGCAGCAGCTCGGGCAGTGGTGGCAGGTGGCGCTGCTCGAGCCCCACACCGAGAGTTCCGTGACCCTGGTCCAACCCCAGACCGGCGATCCCGACCGGTGGATCACCTCGGTGACCCTAACCTTCGACGGGGGGCACCCTGTCACCGTTCCGCTGGGACCCGCCTCGCGAACGCCGGCCGGACAGGTGGTGAACTTCCCGACCCGCACCTTCACCACGTTGCGCATCACGGTGAGCGGAGTGGCCGTCGCCGACCCGAGCGTAGCGGTCGGCTCGCGGAGCTCGGTGGGCTTCGCCGAGGTGGAGATCCCGGGCATCTCGGTCAACGAGTCCATCGCCATGCCCGAGGATCTGCTCCGGGCCGTGGGGCCCTCGTCCCTGTTCGACCGGCTCAGCCTGATCATGACCCGGCTGCGCAGCTCGGGGACCCCGCCACGCCACGACGTCGAGACCTCGCTGTCCCGGACCTTCTGGCTCCCCACCGGGCGGACGTTCTCCATGACCGGTTCCGCCCGCATCTCGGCACTCGTCCCCGACGACCAGATCGACCGTCTGGTCGGGCGGCCGGGGTCCAACCACACGGGTGTCGTGGCCTACTCCGAGGGCCGGCTGCCCGGGGACCTCCGGGCCGGGGCCATCGCCGCTCTCGACGGCGATCCGACCACCCTGTGGGAGCCGGGGTTCGGGGTGGCCCACCAGGCCGGCGAGTGGCTGCACTACAACCTGCCCCGGCCCATCACCGTCGACCGTCTGGACCTCCAGGTGGTCGCCGACGGGCAGCACTCGGTCCCCACGCAGATGACCGTCTCCACCGACACCGGGAGCACGACCTTCGCCCTGCCGCCCATCGCCGACAGCCGGACCCCGGGCTCGGTGGTCGACGTGCCGGTCTCCTTCGCTCCGCTGCACGGCCAGAGCATCCAGATCACCGTCGACGCCGTCCGGATCGAGAACACGCCCAACTACTACTCGAAGACGCCCATCACCATGCCCATCGGCATCGCCGAGGTCGGGATCCCCGGGCTGGAGGCGGCCGCCCTGCCGGCGGAGCTCCCCTCCTCCTGCCGCGATGACCTGGTGACGGTGGACGACGCACCGCTGTGGATCTCCATCACCGGATCCACCACAGCGGCCCTGGATCGCCAGGCATTGACGGTGTCGCTGTGCGGTCCCGATGCAGACGGGCTGACACTCGGCCCCGGCCTGCACACGCTGCGGTCGGTCGTCGGGCAGGCCAGTGGGTTCGACATCGACCAACTGGCCTTCGACTCGGCTCCCGGGGGCGGCCCGATGCCGTTGGCCGCGGCCACTGCCCTGACTGCGCCCCAGGTGGCCTCCGCCCCCTCGGTACGCGTGGACGCCTCGACGCCCACCACCATCCACCTGTCGGTCACCGGCCTGGGCTCGGGTGCCGGGGCCGCCCCGGCGAACCTGATCCTCGGCGAGAGCATCAACGCCGGGTGGACTGCCACGGTGGTGGGCGGCGCAAGGCTGGGGCCGCCGGTGCTGATCGACGGATTCGCCAACGGATGGAGGATGGATCCGTCGAGCCTGGGAATCGCCGTCCATGGCGGCACCGTCTCGGTGGTCCTGCAGTGGCAGCCACAGAAGCGGGTCGACGTCGCCCTGGTCATCTCCACGGTGGCCATCGTCGGCTGCCTGGTCCTCGCCTTCCTCCCGCTCCGCCGTCGCTCGAGGCGCAGAAGGGGACGCCCCAGCCGGACCGCAGGGGCACTCGATACCGGGGCCGGTGAGACCGCCGCCGACAGGACCCACGTGGCGCCCGGAGCAGCGACGTCCGACGCCCAGGCACCGGACGAGCCTGTGCCCCCGTCCTGCCCGGTGGTGATCGATGCCCCGTCCCTGGCCGTGCCCTTCCGCGCCGAGGGGCCCCGGGCGCCCGTCTGGGTGGCGCTGCTCGCCGGCGTACTCACCGGCGCCGTCGCTGGAGCCATCGCCACCCCCATGGCGGGCGTGGCGGCCGGGGTGGCCACGGTGGTGGTCCTCCTCGTGCCCCGACTCCGGGTCGTGCTGTGCCTCGTCGCCGTGGCCTGCGTCGTGGCCGCGGGCGGGTACACCGTGCTGCACCAGAGCTACCACCACATCCCTGCCGACGGTGCGTGGCCGCTCTCGTTCGGGAAGGCCAGCAAGTGGGCGTGGGGCGCAGTGGTGTTCCTCGGAGCCGACGGCGTCGTCGACGTGATCGTGCGGCGGAGACGAACCGGGCAGGTGACGAACAGGGCCGGTTGACCGCCCGCCCGGTCTAGGAGCGAGCCTGCGCCTCGGCGCCGAGTGCGGCGAGCGCTCCCCGTGCCGTGGCATCCCAGGTGAAGTGCGACGCGTGCTCGAGGGCGCCGACGCCGAGGCGCTTGCGGAGCACCTGGTCGCGGAGCACCGCGTCGAGGCCACCGACCAACTCCTCGGACCCATCGACAAGCAGCCCCGACCGGCCGTCATCGACCGCGTCGACGTGCCCACCGATCCTCGTGACCACGGCCGGCGTCCCACACGCACCCGCCTCGGTGATCGTCATGCCCCAGCCCTCCCGCAGCGAGGTCGAGGCCACCACCCAGGCACGCCGGTAGAGGTCGATCAGTCCCTCATCGGGGACGTACCCCGGCAGCGCCACCCACGATTGGGCGTCATGGCGCCGGATCAGTGCCTCTAGCGCCGGGCGCTCGTACCCTTCCCCGGCGATCACCGCACGGAGTTCCGGGTACGCCGGCTTGAGCCGGACTAGTGCCTCGATCAACAAGTGGAATCTCTTGACGGGAACCAGCCGTCCCACTGCGACCACCAACGGGAGGTTCGATCGCTCGCCGAGCGGTGAGAAGGACGGTTCCACCCCCGGTGGGATGACGGCGATGCGCTCCGCCGGAATACGCAGGCGTTCGACGATCTCCGCCTTGGAGGAGCTCGACAGTGTCACGATCCGACTGCGCCGGTACGCCGGCGGCGCCAGGCGGTGCTCGATCCCGTGCCCGACCTCGGCCATGCCATGGGGCAGCACCATCTTCCACATCTCCGCGTGCACGTGGTGCAGGAAGACGATCTGGGGAGCGCGCGACCACAGCGGCGAGAAGAAGGGCATCCCGTTCCAGATCTCCACCAGGCCATCGCCTGCGCCGATCCTCCCGAGCGCGCCGGACAGTATCGTCCGCGGAAACACCGAGTAGCGCCCGGCCCGACGGATCACCCGATAGCCGTCCCGTCGGACGACGGCTCGCATGTCGGGGACCGATGACGTGGTCAGCGACACATCCAGACCCGCCTGCGACCAGGCAGCCATCACCCGGTGGGCGTGGAGCTCGGAACCCCCGGCCTCGGGGTCGTCGAAGTCGCGCCAGGCGACGACGTCGATCCGCTTCAGGCCGGCAAGCTCGGCGATCTCCCCGACGGACATCCCGCGGAATCGGTGCAGGCCGGGCTGCTCGAACGGTGACATCGGGGTGGTACCGGCCGGGGCGCCCGCCCCGGAAGGTGTCCCCGTTGTGTCGTCTTCACCGACCGGGGCGCCGTCCAGGTCGGGCACGGGAACCAGGTGGGGGAACAGGGGCTCCTGGCCGGCGTCCACGCTGCTTCTGCTGGCAGCGCCGGACTGCTCGATTCCACGCCTCAACTTTGGGATCCCCCTGACTCCGGCCTGTCGCCGATGGCTGGGGAGAGTGTACTAGGAGGTGGGTGCCTGCCTCCGCGAACCGGGACGGTCGATCCAGTGCGGGCCGCGGTGCCGATAGTGGATTGACACGAAGGCGATCCCCATAGCCACCGCCAATGCCGCCTGCACCACCAGGTCGGCGCGCGCCGTGGCCAGGATCTGCCCGTGGGCGGCGTCGATCAGGCCCAGGGCCAGCCCGGAGCCGCCGGCCAGGAGCAGGACGATCCACCGGGATCCGGTCCCGAAGAGGTAGTTGGTCACCAGCACGGAGAACGAGAGGAAGATCATCGCCCCGACCAGGGTGGCGAACGCCGGCGCCCCCGAGCTCAGTCTTGCCGAGAAGACCACCGTGAGGAACCAGCGCGGGACGAACTCCGCGATGGCCAGCAGGACGATGGCCGGCACGGCCAGAAAGATCAGGGTGACGCCGAGCTGGCGGATGGCGTGGCCGCCCTCGTTCCACCGGATGGTCGCCTCGGGCAACAGGTAGGCACCGAGGGCGAGGGCACCGAACACCAGGGCCTTGGATGCGACGGAGATCGCGGCATACGGCCCCACGTTGGCGTGGTCGAGTCTGCCGAGGAGGATGACGTCGACGTTCTGCAACAGGCCGAGCAGGGCCAGTCCGACGAACGCCGCCGAGACGTCGGCCAGGAGCTTCCGGCGGGCCAGGACCGCCGCGGCCAGGAGGTCGGGGGACGCAACCTTGACCGGCAGGCCGGCGGGGTCGGACCATGCTCTCGAGGCCAGCCAGTGGGCATGGATGGTGGCCACCACCTCACTGATGAAGACGCCGAGCGCATAGCCGAAGACGCCCATTCCTCCGGCCACCAGCCCGATGACGAACAGGGTGCGGATCGTGCCCTCCATCAGCAGGTTTCCGGCCAGCGACCGGTAGCTGCGGTGTGCCTGGAGGAGGCCCCGGTCCACGCTGAGCAGGATCCAGATGCCCGCCGCCACCAGGATGAGCACCACGCCCTGGCTGTTGGGCAGCGACAGCTGGTGTGCGATCCAACCCTGGAGCACCACCACCACCACCACTTCCAGGGCGATGGCGGCGAGAGCGATGCGGTGCACCCTGGCCACCCACCGCGGGATCAGGTGGGCCTGGCCGGAGGTGTGCAGAGCGGTGACCCGCCGCACCACGCCGATCAGGATGGCGGATCCCGGCATGGACAGGATGAAGAAGAGCCCGAGCAGTTGGGCGATGTCGCCGTAGGCCTGGGGGGTGACCAGGCGGGCCACCGCCACCACCACGAGGGCCCCGGCGGCGTTCACGATCATCCCGGCGATGGCAACGGGGCCGGCCTGGCTCAGGCCGGCCCGGACCGAATCACCCTTCCGCTCGGGGCCGGGTGCCGGTACCTCCTCGGGCAGGGTGATCATCGGCCCACCGGCAACGGGGATGCCCACGGCCGGGGCCATGGAGGTCGCTTCGTGGACGGGATCGACGACGATCTCGATCTCCTGGAGGATCATGTCGAGCGCCGGTGTGTGGCCGCTCTCCGTCGGTTCCTGCCCGCCGCCCTGCCCTCCTGACGCACCTTCCGGCGCACCCGGTTCGGCGTTCGGCCCGATCACACCCGCACCCCCTCCCGGGGAAGTGCGGCCGCATCGCCGCCGCCCGCCGGGTCATCGGGACGGTGGAGCACCCCCGGCCGGGGCCGTCCCGTGATCGAAGCCCAGATGGCATCGAGTGTGACCGAGGCCAGCACCACCATGGCGACCTCGGCCTCGGCCCGGAACCGGTAGTTCCCGTAGGTGACGAGGGCGGCAAAGGTGACGACGACGAACATGGCCACCAACGGATAGATGGGCCGGCGCCGGCGGCGGAGGATCACCGCTCCGACCACAGCCAACGCCATCAACGGGTAGTACCAGATCAACCAGGCATCCGACACCGGGGTGGGCCAACCCTCGAGGAAGTCGTGCTCCGCCTGCCGGAGCGGGGTGTAGGCGTTCCACTCGAGTCCCACCCGCAGGGCCGCCACCTCCAGCGCCCGTGTCTTGTGGGACTCGATGTACCGCTTGGCCTGGGCGATCCAGTAGACCCCCTGATCGGACTCGTCCTCCGTGGGCAGGAACTTGGCGCCCAGCAGGCAGTTGAAGCACCACGACGCGGTGAGCGGCCCGCTGTAGGTGGATGGGTTGTTGGCAGCCGCCAAGGTGACCGGCAACTGGTCCGACAGGTACACGGGGTGGTGGAACACGGCGAGGTTTCGGGCGACCCAGGGGGCCATCGTCCCCACCGCCACCAGGAGGGCCACACCGCAGAGCGCGAGCCTCCGGCGCCTGGCCATGCCCCGTTGCCAGAGCACGGTGGGCAGGGCGACCAGGGGGATCAAGAGGACCAGCTCGGCCCGGGTCAGCGCGCACGCCCCGATCAGCAGGCCGAGGAAGACCACCCGCCAGGTGGAGCACTCACGGAAACACCGCACGGCCGCCAGGATGGTGAGGGCGGTGAGGAGCATCACCAGCGCCTCAGACATGACCTCGCCGTCGTAGACCCAGAAGCCCGGATACAGGGCAGCGACCACCGCCGCGATGACACCGGCCCGCTCGCTCACCAGGTCTCGTGCCACCATTCCGGTGAGGACGATGGTGGCCGTCCCGATCAGGCAGACCATCACCAACTGGGCACTCTTGCCCTTGAGCCCGAACAGGTCCCCCAAGGTGAGGACCAGGGTGAACAGCGGCGGATGCTGGGCCGACTGCACCAGCGCCGCAGGATGATGCCTTGCGGCGATGATCACCGGATCGACGAACCAGTGGCCCTCGAGGTTCAACGCTGCCTGGCCGTGGTAGTAGGACGCATCGCCCTGCAACGGTGCGCCGGCCTTGACCACGAAGGCGAAGATCAGGCGCAGACCCAGCCCGGCCGAGGCTGCCAGGGCCATCCACCACGGGAAGGAGCCACTCCGTGGGGCCGATCCTGTGGCCCGCTCCCCCGTCTCGGCCACTATCCGGCGACGTTCCCGGCTCCGGTGGCGCGGTGAGGGAGCGTCGGGGCATCGCGGCCGGTACGCCCGGCGTCCCCGGCGCTCCGGTCGTTGCTCGCCTCGTGGTACTCCTCTTCCACGTTCACCGACCAGATGTCGTGGTGGGCACCGTGGATGTTCTCGACGGTCAGCATTGCGGTGTACATCGAGTGGTCCTGGTTGTTGTACTTGTGCATACCGTTGCGCCCGACCGGATGGACATTCGGGGCGTGCTCCTCGAACCAGCGGCGGATGACCTCGACGTTGTCGCGGTAGACGTCGTCGTACACCGGGTACGCCTTGGGCATCCGGACCACGTAGCCCGCCTCGACATCCGACGGTTCCCCCAGCCCGATGGCGGCCAGCTCCTTGGTCCCCAGGGCCACCAGCTCCTCGTCGGAGGAGTTCCACAGATCGTCGCCCTCGAAGACGAAGTACTCCATGCCCAGGCAGGTACGGCCGTCCTTCACCAGGTAGGGAGACCACGAGCCGAAGTTCTGGATGCGGCCCACCTTGACGTCGGGTGAGTGGATGTAGATCCAGTTGTCGGGGAAGCCCCGATCCTCCGGCACCACCAGGG
>DAIMIK010000011.1:0-32652 GCA_036722795.1 Acidimicrobiales bacterium
CGATGGACTGGCCCGCAAAGGGCACGTTGACCACGCAGTAGGTGGTGACGGTGCCCACGTTGGCGAGCTCCACGTCCTCGGTGGTGGGCACGCCGTCGGTGGGGCAGGAGCCGCGCGACGGCACGTAGACCTTGCCGCACCTCGGGCAGCGTTGGCCCATGAACCTTCCCCGCTCGAGCCCCCGGAGGAAGCGCGACTGGGCCACCCCCGGGGTGAACTCGAAGTCGAGCCGGATCGGCGTGGACAGGGTCGTCACCGGGCCGAGGTCCCCGGTGGCTGTGGTGTCGGCCCGGTCGGCCATCAGGCGGCACCTCCTTCGGGGACGAAGGCCTCGATGTCGGCCATGGCCCCGATGCGTTCGGCGGCCGGCCGGAACCGCGCCGTTACCCGGTCGCCCGTGGCCAGCCGGTCGGGGCCGCCGGAGTCGACAACATGGAGCAGCGCCGTGTCGGCCCCGTCGAGGCGGATCAGGGCCCACGCGAACGGCGTGTCCAAGGGGTGCTTGGGGAGCGGGTCGGACACCCAGGCCCACGACTCGACGACGCCGCCGGGCCCCACTTCCACCACCTCGCCGGTGTCGTCGCCGGTGTTCGGGTCGTACTCGGTGGGCGGCACGATCACCGAGCCGCCGGACCCCCTGACCCCGAGCAATCTTCCGTCCCGCAGGCCGGTCAGGAACGCACCGATGACCGGCCCCACCGAACGCGAGTAGGGGTATTCGAGGCGGTGACTGGCGTGCAGCGCTTCGCTCTCGGGCATCCGGGACCTCCCCCATGGCATCTCTGTGGACGTGACTCCGAAAAAGTAGAACACATTTCACTTTTGGGCGCCAACAGCCCTGCCCGGCCCCGCACGCCCGGGGTGGCGGCACTACCGTGGCGAACGATGGCCGAGCCAACCACGCGCCCCAACATCTTGTTGCTCGTCTCCGACCAGGAGCGGCAGCGGTCCTGGCTCCCCCCCGGCGTCTCCCTTCCGTGGCGGGACCGGCTCCGTGCCGAGGGCCTCGAGTTCACCGACTACTTCACGCACACCTCGCCCTGCTCGCCCAGTCGGGCCAGCCTGTTCACCGGGCGCTACCTGGAGGGCCATGGGGTGGTCGACAACGTGATCATGCCCGAGCACCGCGAGCTGCCCGCCTCGACCCCGACGATCGGCTCGCTGCTCGACGGGTCCGGCTACCGGTCGTCCTACATCGGGAAGTGGCACCTCTCGCACTCCCCGACCCCGGACATGGAGGCCTACGGCTTCGCCGACTGGGACGGGAACGACCGCCACTTCATGGGATGGGCCGGTACCGGCGTGCATTTCGACCCGATCATCGCGGCCAACGCCGCCCACTGGCTGGCCGAGAACGCCAACCCGGCGGGCGCCAGGTCGACGGGCGGGGCCGGCGGGGCCGAGCCCTGGTTCCTCACGGTGGCCCTGGTCAACCCCCACGACGTGATGTGGTTTCCGGTGGACCAGCCGGGCTACCGGGAGCAGCACCCCGACGACGTGGCCGCCATCCGATCGCTGCTGGAGTCCGCCGCCTGGAAGGACGACGACCCCCTGCCGGTCTTCACCGATCCCTACCCCGAGGTGACCGATCGGCTCCCGGCCAACTTCCACGACGACCTCCACACCAAGCCCGAGGCCCATCGGCAGTGGCGGTGGGACCAGCAGCACGGACTGTGGGGCTACATCGACCCGGCCGACGAGCGTTCCTGGCTCCGCCACCTGGACTACTACGTGCACCTCCACCAGATGGCCGACCGCAACCTGGGCACCGTGCTCAGCGCCCTCGAGGCCTCGGGCGCCTGGGACGACACCATCATCATCTTCACCTCTGACCACGGGGACATGTGCGGCTCGCACGGCCTCCGCTCCAAGGGCCCGTTCGTCTACGACGAGATCATGCGGGTGCCGCTCTACGTGAAGGTCCCCGGGGTCACCTCGCCGGGCTCGGTGACCTCCTCGCTGGGTTCCCACGTCGACCTGGCCGCCACCATCTGCTCGCTGGCCGGCGTCGACACCGCCACCTGGCAGGCGACAGTGCAGGGCGCCGATCTCTCCCCGGTGTTCTCCGACCCCTCGGCCACCGTGTGCGACCATATCCTGTTCGCCCAGGACTCGGCCCAGACCAGTGCATTGAACAGCGTCCGCTACGCCCTGCGGGGCTTCTACGACGGTCGGACCAAGTACGCCCGCTACTACGGCGTCGGCGGGGGCAAGCCGTCGACCGGCCTGTGGGGGGCGTCGCCCGGCCAGAAGCTGTTCGACGTGGACTGCGCCTTCGACGACAACGACCACGAGTGGTACGACCACGACAGCGACCCGGACGAACTGGTCAATCTGGCCAACGACCGGTCGCGTCGGGCGGACGTGCGGGCCCTCTACGAGCGAATGCGCGAGTACGAGCGGGAGTCGTTCGTCACCTTCGGGTAGGCGTCCCGGCCGGCACCAGTCCGGTCGTGACGGTCAGAGCGATGCGTAGAGCGCGTCGATGAGGGCCCGGTTGCGCGAGCTCTGCCACCGGGGGATGACATGGTTCATCACGTAGCCGAAGGCAATGCCCGCGTCCGGATCGGCGAACCCCACCGCACCACCGGTACCGAAGTGCCCGAAACTCCCCGGGTTGGGGCCGAACGGGCGCCGGGGCGCCGTCGGCTTGAAGCCGAGCCCGAAAGTGACCTCCTCCCCGAGCACCGGGCAGAACCCCTCTGACTGGGGGGAGGTGGCCTCCGCCAGAAGCCCGGCTGACACCAGGCGGCCGGGCTCGAGCAACGCGGCGTACAGGCGGGCGATTCCGGCGGCGGTGCCGTGCCCGTTGGTCGAAGGGACCTCTGCACTCCGCCATGCGGCCGTGTTGACGACCCCCATCGAGGAGTACCCGGAGGGATTGAAGTAGCCGAGCATCGTCATCAGCTCATCGCCGGACAGCGACCCGAAGTCCAGGGCTCCCGGAGAGCCCGTCCCGGCCCAGATCACCTCTGCGCAGCGGTGCTGTCCGGCCCTCGGTACCCCGAACCACAGATCGGCGTCCAGCGGACCCGCCATCGAACGCAGTCGGGTTCCGCAGCTCTCTCCGCCGACCCGTCGGACGACCTCTCCGATCAGATGACCGTAGGTGTTCGTGTGGTAGGCGTGACGGGTCCCCGGCTCCCACCAGGCCGCTGTGGCCCCGAGCGCTCCGGTCATGCGCTCCCAGTCCCACAGGTCACGGTTGGTCAACGGCTCGCGGATGGCGGGCACGCCGGCACGGTGGCACAGCGCCTGGCGCAGGGTGGCGGCATCCTTGCCACCCGCACCGAACTCCGGCCACACCGTGACGATCGGGTCGTCGAGGCCGATGAGCCCGGCATCGACGAGCTGCAACGCCGACAGCGCGACGATCGGTTTGCCGACGGAGTAGAAGTCCACCAGGGTGTCGGGCCGCCAGGGGCGTTCGCCGGCCTCGTCGGCCCATCCGCCCACGAGGTCGACGACAGCCCTGCCGTCGACCATCACGCACACGGCGGCGCCCACCTCGCCCCGCCCGGCGAAGTTGCCGGCGAACGCCTCGCGCACGGCGCCGAATCTGACATCGCACTTCCCGGCGATCGGGGCGTCCACGGGCCGCAGTCTCCCAGATCGGCGAATCCGGCGGCTGAGGGCCCTTTCCGCGTGGTGTGATGCCCGACGGGGTGCCTCCTGCCCCAGGGTCAGCCGTCGGCGATCAACGATGTGACCAGGTGGTCGACGAGCCCCGCGCACCCCGACTCGATCATGGCGAGGCACGTCTCGAAGTCCTGTTCGTTGCCGTAGTAGGGATCGGGCACGTCGACGGCTCCCCCGGCCCGCCGGTCGAAGCCACGGAGCATCACCAGGCGCTCGTCGTAGCGATCGTCGCCGTAGTGGGCGCGGGCCAGGCCTTGCAGGGTCTGCCGGTGGCCGCGGTCCATGCACACGATCAGGTCGGTCGACCCGAACCGCGACGACCCGAAGGCCCGGGCCCGGTGCCCGTGATCGGCGTACCCTCGTCCCTCGAGAGCGGCGCGGGCCCGGGGGTCCATCGGGTCACCGGCGTGCCACCCGCCAGTGCCCGCGCTGGAGACCTCTAGGCGATCGGCGAGGTACCCCCGGCCCGGAATCGGCGAATCCGAGGCCAGGTGCCGGAGCACCACGTCGGCCATCGGCGACCGGCAGATGTTGCCGGTGCAGACGAACGAGACGTGCAGGCGAGGCTGCCCTGCCCGGCCCGACGATGACCGTCCGAGGCCGCCGGAGTGAGGGTCCACCGGCCCATTCTTGCCCGGGCACCACCGGTGGCCGGTACGCTGCCCGCCGGGGCCGCGTGCCGGCCGGCACCGCCAGGGAGGGTCGGATGAGCGAAGAGCAGCAGGTCAACCAGCAGATGGGCCACGGCGTCAAGCAGCGCGACCTGATCAGGATGACCCCCGAGGAGATCGATACCTTCCTCCACGAACGGCGCCCGATGACCATGTGTACGCTCAATCACGACCGCTCGATCCACGCAGTGGCCATGTGGTACGGATTCCTCGAAGGCTCGATCGCCATCGAGACCAAGGCCAAGGCCCAGAAGGCGGTCAACCTCGGGCGCGACCCGAGGATGACCTGCATGTTCGAGGACGGCGACTACTACGAGGAGCTGCGCGGGGTCGAATTGGTCGGCCGGGCCGAGATCGTCGACGATCCCGACAAGATGTGGGAGCTCGGGGTCAACCTGTTCGAGCGCTACTACGGGGCCTACTCCGAGGAGCTGCGCCCGTTCGTCGAGACCATGCTCAACAAGCGGATCGTGGCCAAGCTCACCGTGGAGCGCACCGTCTCGTGGGATCACCGGAAGCTCGGACTGCCGTCCACCCGTCCGGCCTGACCGCCGCCGGGCCCTATCTGAGGACCTGATGCCCCAGCACCCGATGGCCGACGACGAACTGGTCGCCTTCCTCACCGACGAGCCGGCCCGCACCGGAAAGCTCGCCACGGTCCGGGCCGACGGGCGGCCCCACGTGGCCCCGTCTGGTTCGCCCTCGACCCGGCCCATCGAGGGAATCGCCACCGTGGGGGAGGACCTGGAGGAGGTCGCCCACTGGGCAACCGTGATCGGGGGCTGCTACATGGGACCGGAGAACGCCGGGCAGTACGGGCGGCGCAACAGCGTGCCGGGCGAGCTCGTGGTCCGAGTGCGCCCCACCAACATCGTCGCCGTGGCCGAGGTGGCCGATTGAGCAGGGACAGGCAACCGCAGCGGGCGGCAGCAGGCGATTGTGCTCCCCGGACCACCGTGTATCGACCGGGAGCGACCGGCGCCACTCCAAGGGCGTGGCGCCGGTGGGCCTCGGACTGCTAGCACTGTCATCGGCTGGCACCACGGTCGGCGACGAAGGGGGACCTCGCACATGATTCTCGATCGATTCCGCATGGACGACAAGGTGGCCGTCGTCACCGGCGCGGGCCGAGGTATCGGGGCCTCCGCCGCGGTGAGCCTGGCCGAGGCCGGCGCCGACGTGGTCATCTCGGCCCGGACGGCGGGCCAGCTCGGCGAAGTGGCCGCGAAGATCGAGGCCGCCGGGCGCCGGGCCGTGGTGGTCACCGCCGACCTCAGCGACCTCGACGCCGTGGCCGCCCTGGTGGATCACGCCCGGGAGGCCTTCGGGCGCCTCGATCTGGTGGTCAATAACGTGGGCGGCGCAATGCCCCGGCCGTTCATGGACACCTCACCGGGCCAGATGGAGCAGGCGTTCCACTTCAACGTGTCGACCGCCCACGCCCTACTGCGTCCGGCGGTACCGCTCATGCTGGAGGGCGGCGGCGGTTCCGTCGTCAACATCTCATCGGCAATGGGGCGGCTCTCGGGTCGGGGGTTCCTGGCCTACGGCACTGCCAAAGGGGCGCTTGCCCACTACACCCGATTGGCCGCCGCCGACCTGTCCCCGCGCATCAGGGTCAACGCCATAGCCGTGGGGTCGGTGGCCACCTCCGCCCTCGACATCGTGATGCAGACCGCCGCACTGCGCGAGGCAATGGAGGCGGGCACGCCACTCGGGCGCATCGGTGACCCCGAGGACATCGCTGCCGCTGTCGTCTACCTGGCGTCGCAGGCCGGGTCGTACATAACCGGCAAGGTGCTCGAGGTCGACGGCGGCACCGAGGCGCCCAACCTCGACATGGGACTTCCCGACGTATGAGCCGGGCCCGTCGAACCATCCGTCCACGACAGAGGGGGACAGCATGACCAAGACCTATCGAGTGGTCGCCTGGAGCACCGGCAACGTCGGCCGGCACGCCATCGCCGGCATCGACGCCCGACCCGACCTCGAATTGGTCGGCCTCTGGGTGTCCAACCCCGACAAGGTGGGCAGGGACGCCGGCGAACTGGCCGGCCTGGGCCGCACCCTGGGCGTGACCGCCACCGATGACGTCGAGGCCCTGCTGGCCCTCGGGCCCGACGTGGCGGTCCACACCGCCATGGCCGACAACCGCCTGATGGAGGCGCTCGAAGACCTGCAGCGGATCCTCCGGGCCGGGGTGAACGTGGTCTCGAGCGGTCCGGTGTTCCTGCAGTACCCGTTCGGGGTGGTCGACGACTCGATGATCGAGCCGGTGCACAACGCAGCCATCGAGGGCGGCGTGTCGCTCTTCGTCAACGGGGTAGACCCCGGGTTCGCCAACGACGCCCTGCCGCTGGTGCTCACCGGCGTGAGCGAGCGGATCGACGAGTTGCGCGTGTCCGAGGTCCTCAACTACGCGACCTACAACCAGCCGATGGTCATCTTCGACATCATGGGATTCGGGCGGCCCATCGACGAGGTGCCGATGATCCTGCAGCCCGGGGTCATGACCATGGCCTGGGGAAGCGTGGTGCGGCAACTGGCCGCCGGCCTCGACGTCGAGCTCGACTCCATCGAGGAGTGGTACGAGCGGAAGCCGGCCCTCGAGACCTTCGAGGTCGATTCCGGCACCATCGAGAAGGGTACCGCGGCCGCTCTCCACTTCGAACTGCGCGGCATGCGCAACGGCAGGCCAGCCATCGTGCTCGAGCACGTCACCCGCCTCCATGACGACCTGGCGCCGGAGTGGCCCCAACCGGCGGGCCTCGGCTGCTACCGGGTGCAGGTCTCCGGGGAGCCCAACTACACCCTCGACCTCCAACTCCTCGGCAGCGATGGTGACCACAACACGGCGGGGCTCAAGGCCACCGCCATGCGCCTGGTCAACTCCATTCCCGCCGTGGTCGAGGGTGCCCCTGGCCTGCTCACCGCCCTCGACCTGCCGCCGGTCTACGGGAGGGGCCTGGTCACCTGACCGCCGCTCCCCCGTAGCCGCCGCCGCCGTTCCATTCGGCCACTTCCGGAAAAGGCCGCGGTACCCCTGCGGGAGATGGGACCATCCGCCCAAAACTGTAGGGTCCGAGGAATGGAACCCCTCGGTGGAGCACCTCGGTGAGCATGCCCGGCCACGGCATGGGTGGAGGCGGCCAATTCGGTGGCGTGATGCGCTCGATGCGCCGCGACGAGTCGGTGACCCAGCAGCGCGTCACCAAGGGCACTGCCAAGCGGATGTTCCAATTCGCCCGGCCCTACCGGAGGATTCTGGCCTGGTTCCTGGTGCTGGTGGTCGTCGACGCGGTGATCGGGGTGGTCAACCCCCTGCTGTTCCGCTCCATCATCGACAAGGGCATTCCCGAGCACAACAAGCCCCTCATCCTGGGCCTGGCGCTGGTGGCGGCCGTACTGGCCATCGCGGACACCGGTCTGTCCATCGGCATCCGCTGGGTCTCGGCCAAGGTCGGTGAGGGACTCATCTTCGACATGCGGTCCAAGGTGTTCGAGCACATCCAGAAGATGCCCATCTCCTTCTTCACACGCACCCAGACGGGCGCACTGATCAGCCGGCTCAACAACGACGTCATCGGGGCCCAGCAGGCGTTCACCGACACCCTGTCCTCGGTGGTCTCCAACCTGATCAGCGTGACGCTGGTGCTGATCGTCATGTTCCTACTGTCGTGGCAGATCACACTGATCAGCCTGATCATCCTGCCGATCTTCGTGCTGCCGGCCAAGCGGGTGGGGAGGCGACTATCGGCCATCACCCGCGAGTCCTACGGGCTCAACGCCCAGATGAACACCACCATGACCGAGCGGTTCAACGTGTCCGGCGCACTGTTGGTCAAGCTCTTCGGCCGGCTCAAGGACGAGCGCGACGCCTTCGAGAGCAAGGCGGGCCGGGTCCGCGACATCGGCGTCACCCAGGCCATGTACGCCCGCTTCTTCATCGCCGCCCTGACGCTGACCGCGGCACTGGCCACCGCGGTCGTGTACGGCTGGGGTGGCGTTCAGGTGGTGGACGGGGGCCTGCAGCTGGGAACGGTCGTCGCCCTGGCTGCCTACCTGACCCGGCTGTACGGACCGCTCACCGCCCTGTCCAACGTGCAGATCGACGTGATGACCGCGCTGGTCTCCTTCGACCGGGTCTTCGAGGTCCTCGACCTGCCGCCGATGATCACCGACAAGCCCGACGCCCGGCCCATCCCGACGGGGCCGGCGCGCGTCGAGTTCGACCACGTCGACTTCCGCTACCCCACCGCCGAGGAGGTCTCGTTGGCCTCGCTGGAGTCGGTGGCGGTGCTCGACACCACCGTCTCCCAGCAGGTGCTGTTCGACGTCACCTTCGCCGCCGAGCCGGGCCAGTTGGTGGCCCTGGTCGGCCCGTCGGGGGCGGGCAAGACGACCATCAGCCAGTTGCTGCCTCGCCTGTACGACGTACGGTCGGGGTCGATCCGCATCAATGGACTGGACGTCCGGGACGCCACCATGGAGTCGCTGGCCGCCACGGTCGGCGTGGTCACCCAGGATGCCCACATGTTCCACGAGACCATCCGGGACAACCTGGTCTACGCCAAGCCGGACACCACCGATGCAGAGCTGGCCTCGGCGCTGGCCGGCGCCCAGATCGCCACGATGGTCGACGCCCTTCCCGACGGCATCGACACCGTCGTGGGCGACCGCGGCTACCGCCTGTCCGGAGGCGAGAAGCAACGCCTGGCCATCGCCCGACTCCTGCTGAAGGCCCCAGAGGTCGTGGTGCTCGACGAGGCGACCGCCCACCTGGACTCCGAGTCCGAGGCCGCGGTGCAGAAGGCCCTGGCCACCGCCCTGCAGGGCCGCACCTCCCTGGTCATCGCCCACCGGCTGTCCACGGTGCGGGAGGCGGACGTCATCCTGGTGCTCGACCGCGGGCGCATCGTGGAACGCGGGCGCCATGACGAACTCCTCGCCGCCGGGGGGCAGTATGCCGAGCTGTACCGCATCCAGTTCGAGCGCCAGGAGCCGCCGGACGCCGCCTGACCCGTCGTCACCCGCCCGGTGAGTCGGCAGGCCGGCGTCCGCGCGGTCAGGCTGCTTCACCGACGCAGAGGGACGGCTCGCCCTTGACATGGGAATCGCCAGGGTCGAGGACCCCGTCCGAGGACCACCCGGCCGCGCTGGCCGTTGTCGGCGGTTGCTGAAACTCTGCGATGCGTTCGTATTCGTTCATCGTGTACTCCTTTCTCTTCTCGGTGTTCTTCGATGGTTGTTCCCGGATGGCTGTGCCCGGCTTCACCGGGCCGGGTTTCCGGTACCGGGTGATCGGCTGCGGGCCGGATCGGGCCTCGGTGCGAAGAGGCGGTGTGGCCGCTCGGTCGGCCGACTGCCCCTGCGCGTCGGATTCGGTGTCCGGGGGCCCGCCAGAACGGCCGTGGGGTCGCGTCGCTCCCCGTGGTCAGGGTCGTGCGGCCTTTCCGTGCCGGATCGGGCGCCACAACAAGAAAGGAGCCGCTTCCCAAGAAGCGACTCCTCGACGGTTCCAGACCTTGTGGGGGTCTGTCATCCCGTCGAAAGCGCCTCTCGAACTGCCTTGGCACTGGTTACGAGGGCGTCCTTGCTGCACGCCGTCGAAACGCCGGCGATCGATACAGCCATGGAAGAAGAGAGTGAGTCGCTGCCCGCAGTCTCGATCACCGAGACCTTCTCGTTGCGCTCGGAGCGACGAGATTCCGTCCCCGATGTAGCATCCATGACCCTCACGGAGATCAGTGTAGCGGGCCGGACAGCCGATCGGGTGTCACCTGACGGGCGTCGTGGGGCAACCCCGGCGCCGAGAAACGCTCGCTCCCCGGCCGGCTCCGATCACGGTCGGGGCGGCCCGAGGCCCCCGATCCCCGGCCGGTACCGTTGGGTGGTGGCCCGGCTCGTCGTCGACATCGCTCCGCTTCGCCGGTACCCGCAGTTCCGCCGCCTGTGGGAAGGCCAGATGGTGTCGGGGATCGGCTCGCAGCTCACCCTGGTGGCGGTGTCGTTCCAGGCGTATCGGCTGACCCATTCGACACTCGTCGTCGGCCTGATCGGCCTGGCCCAACTTGGTGCCGCTGTTGGCCGGGGCCCTCTGGGGTGGGACGCTGGCCGACGCCATGGACCGGAAGAAGGTGGTGGTCCTCACCCAGCTGGCCATGGCCGCGGCCGTCGGGGGATTGGCCGTCAACGCATCGCTCCCCCATCCGGCCGTGTGGCCCCTGTTCGTGTGCACGGCGGCGAGTGCCGGCTTCCAAGGGGTCGACTGGCCGGCACGGCGGGCCGCACTGCCCATGCTGGTCGGCGTCGACGACGTGACCGCCGCGGTGGCCCTGCAGACCACCATCCAGACGCTCGCCCTGGTGGCCGGGCCCGCCCTGGCCGGGGTGCTCATCGCCACCATCGGCCTGAGTGCCGTCTACGGCATCGACGTGGCCACGTTCGCCGTGGCCCTGGTGGCCGCCCTCCTCCTGCCGGCGCTGATCCCGAGCGGTGGTGGCACCCGGATGGGGCTGCGGTCGATGGCGGAGGGGTTCCGCCACCTCCGAAAGGAGAAGCTCCTCTCGGCCACCTACTGGATCGACCTCAACGCCATGATCTTCGGAATGCCGAGGGCCGTCTTCCCGGCCCTCGGGGCCGGCCTCTTCGGCGGAGGGGCCGGCGTGGTCGGACTTCTGTACGCCGCACCCGGTGCCGGCGCCCTCCTCGGTTCGCTGGTCACCGGGTGGTGCAGTCGGGTCCGCCACCAGGGCCGCGCCATCGCCGCCTGCGTAGTGGTCTGGGGCGTCACCATTGCCCTGTTCGGGATCGTTCCCGTGCTCTGGATCGGCCTGACCCTTCTCGCCCTCGCCGGCGCCGCCGACGTCGTCTCGGCGGTGTTCCGCCAGGCGGTGCAGCTCCGCACGGTGCCCGAGCACCTCCAGGGACGGCTGTCGGGGACCTTCTTCGCCGTAGTGGCCGGGGGCCCCCGCCTGGGCGACGCCGAGACCGGCGTGGCCGCCGCCATCGGTGGACCGCAGTTCGCCGTGTGGTCGGGGGGGTTGGCGTGTGTGGCCGGCGTTGCCGTCCTGCTCTGGCGGGTCCCCGGGCTGTGGCGTGACAACGGGGGCGGCGGGGCGCTGCCCGTTGCGGCCCAGCAGGAGGCCATCGCCGAGGTCATCAGCGAACTCGGTGAAGGAGAGCCGCTCTAGCTCGAGGCGGCACCGGCCGGCGGCCCAGAGAAGCCGTGCCGTCGGGCCGCTACCCTTCACCGGGTGGACGACAGCGAGCGGGGCGGGGCACCACCGGGGTGGTATCCCGACCCCTGGCGCGCAGCGGCGTGGCGGTGGTGGGACGGCCACACCTGGACGGGGTACGCCGCGCCGTCCCCGACCGGGCCCGCAGCGGCGGGCCAGGTCGGAGGGCCCACCCCGCACGGAGTTCCGTCGGTCGGCGACCGGTTCGCCGCCGAGCAGCGGGCCGTCCCCTGGGGCAAGCGGGCCTTCGCCGGCTACCTCCTCATCGTCGGCCTCGGGCTGCTGACTGCCTGGCAGGAGGGGCCATGGCTCCGACACGTCTTCCACCTCGTCCGCACCCGGACCACCTTCGGCTCGGGCTACGCCGACTTCCATCAGTCGGCCGCGCTGACCACCACCATCTGGCTGACCATCGCCGCGGAGGCTGCCGTGTACGTCGCCCTCCTCATCTGGCAGTACAGGGCGGCCAAGACGGCACAGCTACTGCGTCTCCCCGCTGCCCTCTCCCCCGGCTTGGGCGTCGGCGGATGGTTCATCCCGGTGGTCAACTTCTGGTTCCCGTACCAGGCCATCCGGGACTGCCTGCCCCCGGGGGACGACGGCCGCCGGGTGGTCTTCCGCATGTGGATGAGCTTCATTGCGGTGCTCGCGTCAGACATCATCACGACGGTGCTGGCCTTCGCCGGCACAGCGGCCGCCTTCGCCTTCGCTGCCGTCACCCTCGGTGCAGGGGTCAGCTTCGCCGTGCACGGCGCCAGATCGGTGCAGCTGATCGGCGAGTCCCATCGGCGCCTGGTCCAGCCGGACCGACCCGACACCTTGGGCGGTTGAGCGGTCAGGCGCTCCGCCGCCCCGCCAGCCGACGGCCCGCCGCTCAGTTGGCCAGCCTGCGCAGCTGCAGGGACAGGGCGATCTCCAGCAGTCCGTAGATGATCAGCCAGATGCCCATGATCACGGCCAGCGTGGCCAGGGTGATGTGGGGCACGACCAGGGTCACCACACCGGCAGCGAAGGCGAGAAGGCCCATGACGATGCGCCATCCACGGGCCGGCGACCCGTGGTCGCTGTAGGCACTGAAGAACTCGATGATCCCGCCGACGATCCAGAACAGGCCGAGGAGGAAGGCCAGCGTGGTCACGGTCTCCTCGGTGCGGCGGAGGAAGAACACGCCGATGATCACCGACAACAGCCCGAGGATGGCCATGAGCCATCGGGTGCCCCCGCTGTCTTCGTCGTCGGCGATGGCCATGACGATCCGGAAGAGCCCGGCGACGAACAGCCAGATGCCGATCACGATGGCGATGAAGTAGATGGTGTCCTTCGGACGGAGCACGACCAGCACCCCGACGCCCAGGGTCACCAGGCCGAAGAACAGCACCCATCCCCACGATCGGCCGACCAGCCGCAGGATGTCGCCCTCCTGCGCCGTCGGGCCCGGACCCGCTGAACCGTCTGCTCCCACCATGGCAACCTCCGTCTGATTGGTGCGGTCCCCACCGGGGAACGCGTTGTCCGCATGACACCTTAGGACCGCCCCTCCGCAGGGACGCGGACCGTGAGCAGGGATGATCGCCACTCGCCGTCACCAAGCAGCGCCTTCCGCGGCACACCCGGTGCCGCCTTCGGGTCAGTCGGCGGCAGGAGTGGCCTCGGCCACGAGCTCCTCGCTGATCGACCACAACCTGGCCGCCGCCGCCTCGTCGCGGGCCGCAGCGGAAGGGGTCCTGGGCCTGCACTTGACGAAGTACCAGCCGGTGACGTCGGTCACGTCCGGCGACGACGCCAGGTACACCGACGTGCGCGCTCCCTGCTCGGGAGTGAGGATGAACGGCTTGATCACCTTGACCCCGAAGGCCAGGAACCCCGTGGCGTCGCCGTCCCGTGCGTAGCCGGTGGCGACCGTCCCGGGATGCAGGCAGTTGGCGGTCACCCCGGTGCCGACGAGCCGGCGGGCCAGCTCGTCGGTGAAGAGGATGTTGGCCAGCTTCGAGCGGCCGTAGGCCTGCATGCCCTTGTAGCCGCGTCGCGACTGGAGGTCGTCGAAGTCCATGCCGTGACGCGCCGAGCGGTGGGCCGTCGAGGCCACGTTCACCACACGGGCCGGGGCGGACGCGACCAGCCGATCGAGCAGGAGCCGCGTCAGCAGGAACGGGCCGAGATAGTTGACGCCGAAGGTGGCCTCGAATCCATCGGCCGTCTCGGTGCGCTCGGAGAGGACGAGGCCGGCGTTGTTGACCAGGACGTGGATCTGCTCGTACCGGCTGAGCAGTTCGGCTGCACCCTTCCGGACCGACGCCAGATCGGCCAGATCGAACACCACCAGGTCCACCTGGTCCGAGCCGCTGGAACGGCGGATGTCGGCCAGCGCCTCGCGGCCGCGGGACTCGCTGCGGGCGGTGATCACCGTGCGGGCCCCCGCCCCGGCCAGGGCCGCTGCGGTCGCCCTGCCCACGCCCGAATTGCCACCGGTGATCACCACGGTCTGTCCGTCCATGGGGGGCACGACCTTCGCTACTGCGCTCATGGGGGTCCTTCTGCTCGGTCGGCCGGCCCGACCGTCGGGCGCCGCGTCCGACGTTATTGCCCCGGGAGTCACCGTGCGTCGCCCACGGGCCGGGCAGCGTCGACCCGGGAGGCAGCGCGAGGCTGCGAGCGCGCCCTACCGTCCCGTCGGCCCGGAAGGCCCCCCAGATGCCCGCCACGCGGTGGCACCGGCCGGAGCCGCTGTCGGGTCCGGCACCATGACGCCGGTGGCGATCGGAGCAGCTGGGGACGCCAAAGGTGCCGATCCCGGGTCACCCTTCACTGCCTGTGGCGGACCCCCGCGGGACCGGCGGCCCATGGCGATGAAGAGGGTCGCCGACACGGACACGAATGAGACCCAGACCACGAGTTGCAGCACGGTGGGCTGGTCCGCGTAGCCGAGCAGGCTGTGGAACACGTCGCCGAGCGAGCTGCTCTCGCTCAAGAAGCTGCTGGTGTTCCAGACCGGGTGCTCGAGGAAGGGGAGCCAGCCCAGCTTCTGCATGTTCTCGACCGCGTCGGCCAGCAGCCCCGCGGCGAACACCATGAGCACCACGCCGATGACCCGGAAGAACATCCCCAGGTTGAGGCGTCGCCCGAGCTTGAAGATCACGTACGCGATCGCCATCGCCACCGCCAGGCCGAGCACCGCGCCGAGCAGGAGCCCCTGTCCATGGGCCTGGGTGGCGGCCTGAGTCGACGATGCGAAGACGATGGCCAGAGTGAAGACCATCGTCTCGAGCCCCTCGCGGCCGACCGCCTGAAAGGCGAGCAGGCCCAACCCGAAGCGGGCCCTGCCGTTGAGTGCCTCCTCGGAGCGGCGCTGGAGCTCGGCGGACATGGTCCGGCTGTGGGACTGCATCCAGAAGGTCATGTAGGTCAGGACCGACGCGGCCACCAGGTAGGTGACCGTCTCGAAGACGGTCTGCACCGTCGACCCGTCGTACTGCTTGATCACCAGGTAGGCGGCCACTCCCCCGCCGATCACCAGCACCATGGCGGCAGCCACGCCGAGGAACACGTCACGGAAGTGACGGCGTTGTCCGATCTTGTCGAGGTACGCCAGCAGGATGGCCACGATCATGCTGGCCTCGATCCCCTCGCGGAGGAAGATGACGAAGGTGGGAATCATCGAGGCGCCGTTGTCAGGTCACGCATAGCTCAAATATTAGGTAAGCCTAAATCCGGGTGTGTGTCAATCCTGTTCCCCAGAGCGGGAAGCATCCCGTCCACGGACCGGCACGGGCCGTCGGCCGGCCGGCACCCGACCGACCGACCGACGGACCCTCAGCCCACCTGGTGCAGCGTGTTGTGGTCGGTGTGGGGGAAGGGGTCGGCGAACTCCTTCATCTTGAGCATCGTCGTCTCGCGGTACGACCAGGTGCCGTCGGCCACGGTGATGGTCACCTCGTAGCTCAACGAGCTTGCGTTGGCTGCCAGGTACTTTCCCTCGCCGATCGTGTACTGGTCGCCGCCCAGCGTCGCACGGAGTGTGAACTCGGTGGCATTCGCGGCGGCGGTACCCCCGGCGAGCACGGTGATGCCCCGCGGCACCACGAAGCCCCGGAGGACCTCACCGGTGGCCGCGTCCCACAGCCAGTAGCCGACCTCGGTGTGGAAGGGGTTGTCCTCGCTCCCGCGCCACATGGCCGACTTGTAGTCGAGGCCGTAGAGGTGCTGGCTCCCGTTGTCCACCGGCCCGAACGGCTTCATCGTGACCTTCTCGCGATAGGGGGTGCCCAGCACCTTCCCCTCGGCGTGCGAGTACGCAGTGTCCAGGCCGCCTTCGGCTTCCCACTCACCCTCCAGTGGCCCCAGGGGGCCCCATTCGTTGCTCATGCTTGCATCCCATCTTCCGTCGACGTAGTGAACCGTCAGCCTACGCCCACCGTGGCGGGCCGTGCCCCATGCCGGTGTGCGCGGCCAGGCGGGGCCGGTGGGCGGGCCGTGCCCGCGGGCGGGCCTCCGCTCTGACCGTGGTCCCGTCGGCCGATGCGTCCCGGAAGCCTCCGGGCATGGCGCTCGATGCGCAGAGGTACCTCCTGTTGACCGCCTTCCGGCGGGACGGCACACCGGTGAGCACGCCGGTGTGGGTCGTGCCCCTCGCTGACGGCAGGCTCGGGTTCTGGACCAGCTTGGGATCGGGCAAGGCCAAGCGCCTGGTCCACACCGGCCGGGTCACCGTCCAGCCGTGCGACGCCCGCGGCCGGGTCACCAACGGCACCAGCCCGACGGACGCCACCGCTCAGCTGGTCACCGGAGCACCCTGGCCGGCTGAGACCCCGGCCCTCAGATCGAGAAGTCCTCGCCCGACCACACCCCGGCCTCGGACGGGCGGGCGTCCCGTTGGGCGGCGGCGCTGCCCTCGAGGGCCGTCTCCAGCTGGTCGACCCGCCGGAGCAGTGACTGCAGGCTGGTGCCGATGAGGTCCGGCATCAGGGTGTCCTCGAGGTCGGGGGGTGCCCCGGCCGGCCGGGGCCTTGACCGGGCGATGACCTGGCCGGGCACACCGACCACCACCGAGTTGGGGGGCACGGCCTTGACCACGACGGCGTTGGCCCCGATGCGGCTGTCGTCGCCGATGGTGACCGGCCCGAGCACCTTGGCCCCGGCCCCGATGGTGACCCGGTCGCCGAGCGTCGGGTGGCGCTTGACATGCGCCATCGAGCGGCCACCCAGGGTCACGCCGTGATACATCAGCACGTCCTCGCCGACCTCGGCGGTCTCGCCGATGACCACGCCGGTGGCGTGGTCGATGAACAGGCCGGCCCCCAGGGTGGCTGCGGGGTGGATGTCCACCCCGGTGAGCGCCCGGGCAACAGCGGCGGTCACCCGGGCGGTGAAGGGGTGCCCGCCCCCCCAAAGCGCGTGGCTGACGCGGTGGGCCCAGATGGCGTGCACGCCCGGGTAGCACAGAGCGATCTCGAGGCCCGAGCGTGCGGCCGGATCGCGGTCGCGTGCCGCCTGGAGGTCGCTGCGCAGTGCGGCCAGCATCGTCGGTCGGCCCCGGCCGGTCAGTCGCTCAGGCCGGCGAACAGGGCGGTGGAGAGGTACCGCTCGCCGAAGGAGGGGATGACCACCACGATCAGCTTGCCGGCGTTCTCGGGCCGGGCCGCCACCTGGAGGGCGGCCCAGATGGCGGCACCCGAGGAGATGCCCACGAGCAGGCCCTCCTCCTCGGCCGCCCGGCGGGCGAGGTCGAAGGCGTCGTCGTTCTCGACGGTGATGATCTCGTCGATGATCTCGGTGTCCAGGATGGCCGGCACGAAGCCCGCCCCGATGCCCTGGATGGGGTGCGGGCCCTTTTGTCCTCCCGACAGCACCGGGGAGGCCGCCGGCTCGACGGCGATGACCTGCACGGAGGGCTTGCGCTCCTTCAGCACCTCACCGACCCCGGTGATGGTCCCCCCGGTGCCGACCCCGGCCACGAAGATGTCGACCTCGCCGTCGGTGTCCTCCCAGACCTCCTCGGCCGTGGTCGCCCGGTGGACGGCCGGGTTGGCCGGGTTCTCGAACTGCTGGGGGACGAAGTAACGGGGGTCGGACTTGGCCAGTTCCTCGGCCTTGGCGATGGCGCCCGGCATGCCGTCGGGGCCAGGGGTCAGCACCAACTCGGCCCCGTAGGCGCGCAGCAGGGCCCGGCGCTCCTTGGACATGGTCTCGGGCATGGTGAAGGCGGCCTTGTAGCCACGGGCCGCGCACACCATGGCCAGCGCGATCCCGGTGTTGCCGCTGGTGGGCTCCAAGATGGTGGTGTCGGGCCCGATCAGGCCCGCCTGCTCGGCGGCGTCGATCATGGAGACACCGATGCGGTCCTTGACGCTGCCGGCCGGGTTGAAGAACTCGAGCTTGGCCACCACTTGGGAGTCGAGGCCCTCGGTCAGCCGGCGCAACCGGACCAGCGGGGTGTTGCCGATGAGCTGGGTGATGTCGTCTGCGATCTTCATGGTCGCCATGCCTTTCTCGAGTCCACCGGTCACCGACGGGTCGGAAACGACCGGAGGGTTACAAAGACTGTAGGATCACAAACCTGACCTGACAAGTCGGGTTTGGCCGAGGCGGGCATCTACAGGCTGAACAAGGTCAGGCACCCCGAGTCGGTCAACGTCGCCTTCCCACCCCGGGACGAGGCCGAGCTGCCGCAGACGTTCGTCGACTACGAAGACGCTCCCCGCGAGTACATCCTGGGCTCCGTGGCCACCGTGCTGGACGTCCGCACGAGGGTGTCGGACCTCTACAGCAACCCCAACGACCAGATCAAAGAGCAGCGCCGCCTCGCCATCGAGACGGTACAAGGAGCGCCAGGACGGCGAGCTGATCACCAATGCCGAGTACGGCATGCTCGCCATCGCCGCGTTCGGCCGCCAGTGCACCCGCCGGGGGGTGCCACCGGCAACCGTCAGCCTGTTCGGCTCGCAGTTCATCTGCCGGCGGGGTGTCCCCTTGATCCCGTCGAACAAGGTGCCCGTCGACAACGCAAGACCACGGTGCTGCTGCTCCGGCCCCTCGTGTGGTTCGACAACGCTGCCACTACCCAGAAGCCCCAGGCCGTGATCGACCGGCTCGCCCACTTCTACGAGCACGAGCACTCGAACTCCCACCGCGCCGCCCACGAGCTGGCGGCGCGGGCGACCGATGCCTACGAGGGCGCACGCGACGCGGTCGCCCACTTCCTCGCCGCCACTTCCAGCGCCGACATCGTGCCGTGGCGGCGCCCCGCAGCCGAGCGAGGTGCTCTCCTGCGCGTGATCCCGGTCGACGACAGCGGCCAGATCCTGCTCGACGAGTACCGCGGGCACCCGAGCGACCGCACCCGGCTGGTCGCCGTCACCCACGTCTCCAACGCCCTGGGCACGATCGCTCCCATGCGGAAGATCGGGGAGCAGGCCCATGCCGCCGGTGCTCGGGTGCTGATCGACGGAGCCCAGTCGGTGCCACATCTGCGCGTGGAGGTCCAGGCCCTCGACCCGGACTTGTCCGTCTGCTCGGGCCCAAGGTCTTCGGGCCGACTGGGATCGGAGCCCTCTACGGCAAGCAGGACGTCCTCGAGTCGATACCCCCTGGGAAGGGGGCGGCAACATGATCAAGTACGTCACCTTCGAGCGGACGGCCTACCAGCCGCCACCCACCCACTTCGAGGCCGGCACCGCCAACATCGCCGACGCCGTCGGGCTCAGCGCCGCCCTCGACTACCTGCAGCGCATCGGCATCGAGAACGTCACCCGCTACGAGCACGCCCTGGTCGGCTACGCCACGCAGCAGATGCAGACCGTGCCGGGACTCCGGCCGGTCGGCACCGCCCCGGACAAGGCCAGCGTCCTTTCGTTCGTGCTCGACGGCTACCAGCCCGAGGCGGTGGGCCAGGCACTGAACCGTGACGGCATCGCCGTGCGCGCCGGGCACCATTGCGCCCAGGCGATCCTGCGCCGGTTCGGACTGGAGGCCACGGTGCGGGCTTCCCTGTCGCTGCACAACACCTGCGACGAGGTCGACGTGTCGGTGGCTGCGCTGCATCGCCTGGCTGCAGACGCAGGTCACACCCGGGCCTGAGGCCCACGGGGCCGGCGAGCCGCCTACCGGCCCCAATGCACGGTCGGGGTCGGAGCATGCGCCCGGCCGGCCGTCGGCCTAGACGTCGAGGACGGCCACCGACCCCAGAGTGACCACCCGGTCCCCGGCCCCTACGTCGTGGATGGCCACGCGGACCACGGCGCGGCCGGAGCGGCGACCCACGACCTGGCACCTGGCCTCGACCGGGCCGACTCTCGCCGGACGGAGGTAGTGAAGCACGGTGTCGGCCGCGGCCACCAGCCCGGTGGGCTGCGGACGGCTCGGTCCCGCCTGGGCCGCCCTGCAGGCGGCGACATCGGCGAGCACGGCCGCGGCCCCGCCATGGAGGATGCCCCACGGGTTGCGGAGACGGTCGGTCAGTTCGAGCCGGGTGACCGGGCCGACCCCGGGCTCGATGCAGAAGAACTCCTCGGGACCCGGCGCCCCCGGGTCGAGTGGTGCCATGGGCGTGGGGCAGGGCCGCTCGAACTCCGGCACCATGCCTCCCGGGTCGAGCACGGCGCACGTCATCGTGGCTGCCGCCACCGGCAGGCCACCACGGCCCTCGTCGACCACGTCCAACCCTGCCACCACCGAGTTGCGTCCCCGCCGCAGCACCCGGCCGTGCAGTCGGAGCGGCCCCCGATGGTCCAACTGCGAGATCGTGGCCATCATGGAGGTGGTCACGATCCCCTCGGGGAGGACCGCCAGGCCACAGAGGAAGCCGCCCAGCGAGTCGATACTGGTCAGCAGACCGCCGGTACGCAGACCGCCGCCCGATCCCCGCAGGTGGGCATCCACCGGAGCACGTCCGCCGGAGTCGGAAAGGGCGTCGACACCGGGCGGGGGCGGGATCTCCCATCGCTCCAGCCGGAAGTACTCACTGACGGGGTGCCGGCGATCGACGGTGCGGCCCTCGGCGTCGCCACTCATGACCCGACGGGTTCTGGCATGTCCACCAGGGCGGCGCCGATGTTGACCGCCGTGGCCAGTCGTCCCTCACCCCCCTCGTCCACCAGCTCGACGGCGGCGCTCCGTCGGCCTCCGGAACCGGCATCGAGCACGGTCGCCCTCGTCACGATCGGCCCGACGCGTCCCAGGGCCAGGTAGGCCACCTGCAGGTCGGTGACCACGATGGAAGCCCCATCGGAGCCCTGTGCCGCTCCCAGCGCCTCGGCGCCGGCCACCTCCGCCAACAGGGCCATCACCCCTCCCTGCACGGCGCCGAACGAGTTGACGACGTACTCCTGCACCGGCAGCGACACCCGGCCCTCGGTGGCGTCCACCACCGAGATGCCGATGGCGTCGACGATGGAGGTGTCGAGCCCGTCCCCGACGAACTCCCACCGGATGGGGAACCCCGACGCCATCTGGATCGGGGACGCCGGGTTCCGGGCCTTGAGGACGGCAAAGGTCATGGTGGCCCAGGCCACGGGGGACGGGTCCCCGGTGGCCTCGAGGTCGGACCCTTCGTCGGAGACCTCGAACACCAGGGCCTCGATGACCAGGGTGGTCCGCCCCTTCCTCACCACGGTCCCCCGAGCCTCGACCCACGGCCCGATGGCCGGGCGGACCACCTGCAAAGTCAGATCGGCAGTGGCCATCCAGTCGGGTTGGAGGGAGCGAACGGCGATGGCGCCGCCGACGATGTCCACCAACGTGGCCATCACCCCGGCACGCACGCCGCCGTCGGCGGCCGTGATGTGGGGGGTCACCCGGGTCCGCACCCTGGCCGCGGAGTCGGAGGTGACCTCGGCCACCATGCCCAGATCGCCCAGGATGTGCCGAGCCGGCGGGTAGCCGCCGAAGGTCAACTCAGCGTTCCTGTTCGGTGGGACGGACCATGACCTCGTTGACGGCCACGTGGCGGGGACGGGTGACGGCGAACGCGATGGACTCGGCGATGTCCTGGCTCTGCAGCATCTCCATCGGGCCGAAGGTGGCCCGCATCCCCTCGATCACCTCGGGGCGGTTGTGCGTGGCCAGTTCCGTCATCACGGCACCGGGCTCGATGACCGACACCCGCACGTGGCGGCGCGTCACCTCCTGGCGCAACGACTCGGAGAACGCCACCACTCCGAACTTGGTGGCGTTGTAGACGCCACTGCCCTGGCGGGCCACCCGGCCGGCCACCGAGCTCACGTTCACCACGTCGGCGACCCGACGGGGATCGCTCTCGGCCGCGCTCAACAGGTGCGGCAGCGCGGCATGGGTGCAGTAGAGGAGCCCGAGCAGATTGAGCTCGACCATCCGGCGCCACTCGTCGACGGGCGCATCGACGATCGGGCCGAGCAGCATGACCCCGGCATTGTTGACCAGGGTGTCCAGCCGGCCGAGCTCGGACACCGTGTGCTCCACCATGGCGCGGGCCTGCGCCTCCTCGGTCACATCGGTCTCGACCACCAGGACTCGCGAACCCCCGCCGATGCGCTCCTCCAGGGCCTCGAGGCGGTCCCGGCGCCGGGCGGCTATGGCCACCGTGGCGCCTTCGCCGGCCAGTGCCACCGCGGTTGCCTCTCCGATGCCGCTAGATGCCCCGGTGACCAGGGCCACCGTTCCTTCGAGTCGATTCGTCATCGGTCACCTTCCGATCGGTGGTCGGGCCCAGGAGGCCAGGACTGCATCGGGCTGGACAGATGCCGCCCGGCGAATCGGCCTGGACGGCGACCAGCTGCAGCCGACCCGCAGTGTACCGAGGCGATCCGGGACCGGTTCTACCTGAGAGGCGCGGGCGGGACCGGGGGACCCGGGGTCGGATGGTCCCCGGTGGGAGGAGCTGCGGGTCCCACCCGGGGGGTGATCATGCGGAGTGTGGTGGCCGGGGGGACCGGCACGACGGGGAGGCATGCCCGTCGAGGCGCCTCCGAGTGGTGGCGCTGAAGGCGCCCGGTGAATCAGGCTGCAGCCTTGCGCTGGCTCTTGCGACGCCGGCCGGACGAGTTGCGCCGGCGACCCTTCTGCCGGAGAGAGGTGTCGTACGGGCGTTGTGTCGACGCGGGGCTCTCGTGGAGCGCACACCAGTCGGTGCTGTTGTAACGGGACAGGCGCACCTGGCAGTCGGGCTCGATGCAGA
The DNA here is from genome assembly GCA_036722795.1 of Acidimicrobiales bacterium. Taxonomy (GTDB): domain Bacteria; phylum Actinomycetota; class Acidimicrobiia; order Acidimicrobiales; family RAAP-2; genus Bog-756. The sequence goes on from DAIMIK010000011.1 coordinate 22,695, forward strand.
CCCGGCCCGTGCCGAAGCTCTCGGGAGGGGTGCTCCCCGACAGTCGTTCGCCCTGGAACGACTTGTCCTCTACCACCCTGCGCTCGACCACGACGCCACCTCGCTTTCCGATGCATTCCTTCCTGCAATGGAGTTCTTCGGCACGGGCGGGTGGAAACTGTAACCACGGGCGATTCCAGGCACGGGACTGTCCAGAAGGCCGAGGCGGTCCCTTCCCGGCCCCGCTGCACGCCGGTTCGGACGGGGCGCTGCAAGCTTGACGGCGTGTCAGCCCCAGTGACAGGCGACGAGGTCCGCACGGGCAAGGCGAACGTGTGCCACCTCACCGGGACCCGGTCCGACGAGGGATTGAACGCCGGGATCCGGGCGGCTTCGCACACGGAACGGTCGCACTCCGCCCCATCTCATCGGGCTGGTGATCAAGACCCGGTCGCGGCAACACCCGCCCCTGACGGGATGCGGAGGTCCACCGCGTTGCGTTGCCCGGCATCGGGAGGAACCGAGCGGTGCTTGACCGACGCGCATCGGTGCCACTGGTGACGGGTTTCGACGACCTCGGCAGCGGCGGGCTTTTCACCTTCGACGGCTCCGAGCCTGCCGCGGTCGATCGCCTGGGCAGCACGGGCCTCGCAGTCACGGATTCCTCGGTCGGTAGACTGCTGCGTACCTCGGTGGAGTTCGACGCCGTCGCAGAGCTGCTCGTGTACTACGAGCGCGCCATTGCCGAGCACCGACGGTGGACACGACCGCGGACCGCACGACCTGACCGCACTCGACGATGGGTCATGGCTGATCGTCTCGAGCACAGACAACGCGATGACACGCTGCGGTCGCGGCGGCGGGCTCCGGTCCGTCTGGCAGCCTTCGACCGTTCCGGATGCATGGCACCCCAACTTCGGCAGGTTCGTCTACGGGCAACTGTGGGTGACGGCATTCGGTCGGTTCGACACGACGAAGGGGCAATTGGGAGATGCGGGACACGGGGCCGGTCTTGTCTGCAACCTGACTACAGGCGAGGAGTTCGATGGGACAGCTGCCGGGCCGGCTGGGATCCGATCATCGAGCTCCGCGAGTACCCGCGGGGCCTCGGAGCGGTGGATGACCTGCTGTCCGTGGGAGAGAGCGCGAACCGGCGCGACCGGGTGACCATGCTTGGCCCGCCGTCATCGAGGGTGTCAAGGTCGTGGATCGAACCCTGATGCCGTGTGCAGCGATCTACGACGTGACCGTGGCACCTGCTGCAGTGGTGGGCGGTCCCCGGCGCGGGTTCAACACGTATGCCCAGCGCGTGGCCGCTCGAGCCGCGGACCACCTTCTGACAGTGGTCGGCGAGCACGGGTTCCTCACGGACATCGGTGCGCCGCTCGCATCCGACGCGACTGGGGCACACATCTGACACGAGCCGTCCCCGAGCATGCGTGCAGGTGAGGTCCGGCCCCTGCGAGTGGTCGCAAAGAACACCGGAACGTCGGCTCTTGCCAGCGTCCCGCCCTTCCCGGTCCACCTGAGCCACCGATGGATCGACGACACCGGGGACCAGATCGACGGAGAGCGGACGGACCTCGGCCGGGCCCTGCTCCCGGGCGAGTCGGCGTCCCACGGGATCGATCTGCACGCCCCCGACGTCCCGGGCGCCCACCCGCTGCCGGTCCAGTTGGTGCAGGAGGACGTCTTCTGGTTCGACGAACTTGTTGCCGCCGCCAACGGGCTCCGGCTCACTGTTGGCGTCACCTACGACGAGCCGTAGACCCAGCCGACCACGTGGCCGGTGGACGCATCCAGGCCCGGTGGGACCCGCCCGAACACGCTGCCCCCCTTTTCGGGCCACCCCACCAGGTCGTCCGGCCGCCCTCGTGTCGACCGGACACTGGTCGACGTTGCTAACGTCGACCCGTGTCGACCATGGAAGGGTCCGAGCGATCCGAGGACCAACGGGGCTCGACCCTTCGGGCGACCGGGCCACTGGTGCGCGCCACCTGGGACTCCGATAGCCACAACCGGGCGGAACTGGTCACCACCCTGGGTCGCATCAAGGCTCGGGCCGAGGCCTGATGACCGTGCCGGCCGGTCATCGGCCCATGAGACGCGCTGCACCACACCGGTCGAACCGTTGACGGCGGAGCCGTGGTGGAAGCAGGCTGTCTTCTACCAGATCTACCCCCGGTCCTTCGCCGACTCCGACGGTGACGGGATCGGCGACCTCACCGGCATCCGGTCGCACCTGGCCGACCTGGCGTGGCTCGGGGTGGACGCCCTGTGGGTCTCCCCCTTCTACAAGTCGCCGATGACCGACTTCGGCTACGACGTCAGCGACTACTGCGCCGTGGACCCGCTGTTCGGGACCCTCGACGACTTCGACGCCCTACTGGCCGACGCCCATGCACACGGCCTCAGGGTGATCATCGACTGGGTGCCCAACCACACCTCGGACCGACATCCCTGGTTCGTCGATGCGCGCTCGGGCAGGTCCAGCGGACACCGCAACTGGTACGTCTGGCGCGACGGGGGACCCGACGGAGCGCCACCCAACAACTGGGTGGCCGCATTCGACCTCTCCGCCCCGTCGTGGACCTTCGACGAGGTCTCGGGACAGTGGTACCTCCATCTCTTCGAGCCCACCCAGCCCGACCTCAATTGGGACGAGCCGGCCGTCGTCGATGCCATGCACGAGGTGCTCCGCTTCTGGCTGGACCGCGGGGTGGACGGGTTCCGGGCAGACGTCATCCACGGCATCGGGAAGGACCCCGACCTCCCCGATGACCCCGCGCCCGTGGCCGGGATCCCCCACTGCGCGCTCAACGACGTGCCGGTGACCCACGAACGGCTGAGGGACATCCGTACCCAGATCGACGGCTATCCCGGCGACCGGGTGATCGTGGGCGAGGTGTTCCTGCTGTCCACAGCGGTGGTGGCCACGTACTACGGCCATGGTGACGAGCTCCACCTGGCATTCAACTTCCCGCCGCTGTTCGCCCCGTGGCAACAGCATCCGTGGGCGGACTGCATCGAGCAGGCATACGGTGCCCTCGAGCCCCGGGACGCCTGGCCGACCTGGGTGCTCTCCAACCACGACAATCCGCGCCACCGCACCCGGTACGACTTCGCCGCCGCCCTGCGGGGTGAGGACGAGTCCACCCGGGCAGCACGGAGCGAAGCACGTGCTCGAGCTGCTGCCGTGCTGCTCCTGACACTGCGCGGGACCCCGTTTCTCTACCAGGGGGAAGAGCTGGGCCTGCTCGACGCCGTCATCCCGGCCGAGCGCAAGGTCGACCCCGGGGGGCGTGACGGGTGCCGGGCACCGTTCCCCTGGGACGGTACGGCTGACCACGGCTGGCCGACCCGAGCAGGCGTCGAGCCGTGGTTGCCGTTCCCCCCGGAGTCCGACAATCGGAACCACGAAGGGCAACGGGACGACCCGGGGTCGATCCTCCACCTCTACCGGCGCCTGATCGCTCTCCGCCACCGTTCGCCGACACTGGCCCTCGGCGCATTCGACCTCCTCGAGACCCCCGAGGGCGTCCTCTGCTACCGGCGGACGCTGGGCCACGACGCGTACACGGTGCTCATCAACTTCACCGGCGAGGGCGTGGCTGTCCATACGACGGGCACGGGAGGGCACGGAGGGGGATCGGGCCCACTGGTGGGGATGCGGGTGGAGTTGTCGACCACCGGGTCAGGAGAGGGACAGGCCTTCGAGGGGTGGCTGGCCGCTGATGAGGCGGTCCTGCTGCGCACCTGAACAACGGGGACCCAGCTCCCACTTTCACGGCTGCCGGGTGCCGGGTGTCGGGCGCGGCTGTCCGGCGGAGGAGTGGCCGGCGCTCGAGGAGCACACAAGGGGCCTCGAGCCGGCCCGCCTACAGCCAGGTCTCCTGCCAGTAGTCGGGGGCGCCTGCGTCACCGAGCGACATCGAGTGACCGTCTGCGTGGCCACTCTGCCGGATGCAGCACACCAGGGTGCCCAGCCATGGGCCCCGATCGATGCAATGCACGGCTCCGCAGCGGTGCCATTGCGGTTGTTCCGGCAAGGCCAGATCGTCGAGATCGAAGTCGGCGTCCGACCATTCACTCACTCTGCGTACCTGATGCGGATTGATCGTCACGGTCTCTTCCTGCCCCTCCCTGTTGCGGTTGCCTCACTCCAGTAATCGGAACTAGTGGTCCGTAGCTGTAGGGGGAATTGCAGAACAGCTGCACAGGCGGGGCCCCGGTGGGGCACCCGCGCGTCGGTCCGACCTCGGGCCGGATCCACCCATTCCGCTGTTCGGAAGGCCATCATGGGCTGGACAAGGGAAGCAGCCGCTCAAGTAGCGACCCGCCCCGCCGGCCGCGGCCAACTCGGGGACGGCCGGGCAAGGGATCGGCGCCAACGGGAGGGTGTCGGCCGTCGCAACGGCCCCACCAGGCACAATCAGAGCAATTGTTCATAGTTCCACCGCAAGGGGAACGCCCCACATGTCGGAATCGCACGTCACAAGCCCTTTGACGGGAGAAAGGGCAGGTGACCGATGTTCATATTCCTTACAAGAAGGAAGTAGGCTGGTGACATGAACGGCGAATCAACACGAGGCATCGAGGACATCATCCGGCGGAACGTGGCGGCCCTGAGGTCCAAGGCCAACCTCACCCAGCAGGCGCTGGCCGACGAGATGCTGCTCCGGGGCATCGCCTGGACACGCGAAACGGTGGCCCAGGTGGAGACCACCAACCGACGCCTCGGATTCACCGAGGCCATTGCGCTGGCCGCCTGCCTGGATGTGCCGGCGGCACGCCTCGCCGCCACGGGCGCGGCAACCGTCGCCGTCGGGGAGAGCGAGTGGACCGCCGCATACCTCGGCGCGGCCATCGCCGGCACCACTGGCGACATCTTCCCGCCCGCGAGCTACGCATCGCGCTCGTCCCGGCCCGTCGAACCGGCAGCGGCCGTCGCTCCGCCGAACAGGCCGATCCCACCTGATGGGATCCCCGAGCGACGCAGCGGGCTTTCGGAGAGGCGCCTGTCCGATGCCGCCTCCGGCGAGGCGGAGCAACGCCGGGCGACGGACGTCCCCGAGCAGACCCAACAAAAAACTGCGGAACGCATCGAACGCCGCCTACGGCTCCGGGTGACTGCCGGCGACGTCGACAACACCGCGCAGCGCCTCTGGTCGCGTAGCCTCGAGAGCGAGCGGGAACGTCGGGTGACGGACCGCCACGCCTTGACCGGTGGCTCGCTGAAGACCATCCGCGGCCACGTGTCGAGAGATCTCGACCGTGAGCTCGCCCACGAGATGGAGCAGCGCACCCAAGTGATCGCCGCTGCACCCGACCGACCGGCAGGGTTGAGCCCCGACGAGGCGACATGGGAGGCCACGCGGCTCAACATCATGCTGGCCAACAAGGGCTACGAGGACAGCGACGTGACCCGGTGGTGGAACTTCACCCGCCACCGCGAGCTCGGAGATCAGACTGTCGCGGATGCGTGGAAGGCCGGTGAGCACCTGGAAGTCACACGACTGATCGAGTCGCTGCCGAACAGACGCGCCACGGGCGACGACTTCGTGATCGACGAGTGATCCAGGCGGGTCTCCGGGACCCGACTGGATCTTCATCCCTCGTTGCCAGGTTCTCCCCGATTCCGGGCCGACGGGTACCGACCGCAGGATTCCGCTCGCGGCCGCAAGGAGTGCATGGACAGGGCCCACCTGACCTCGTTGCTGACCGCTGAGCGCAACCGGTATCGCGAACTGCACCCTGGGTCGTTACGCCAGTTCGCCGGGGCCGACCACCTGTTCACCGGTGTGCCCATGACCTGGATGGCGCACTGGGCCGGGGGGTTCCCCCTGGCCCTCGCCCGAGCCAAGGGAGCGCGTGTCACCGACGCCGATGGCCTCGAGTACGTGGACTTCGCCCTCGGTGACACCGGGGCCATGGCGGGCCACTCCCCCGATCCGGTGGTCGCCGCCATTCGCCGCCGCGTGGAGACGCTCGGTGGGATCACGGCCATGTTGCCCAGCGAGGACGCGGAGTGGGTGGCGACCGAGCTCAGCCGTCGATTCGGCCTTCCCCAGTGGTCATTCGCCCTGAGCGCCACGGACGCCAACCGCTGGGCCCTCCGGCTGGCCCGGCTGGCCACCGGGCGGCCGAAGATCCTGGTCTTCTCGTACTGCTACCACGGAACCGTCGACGAGACGTTCGTGGTCGCAAGGGCCGACGGCGCAACCGTTTCCCGACCCGGAAACGTCGCCCCGGCGGTGGACCCCGCCTCCACCACGGTGGCCGTGGAGTTCAACGACCTGGATGCGGTGGCCCGAGCGCTCGCCTCCGGAGAGATCGCCGCCGTCCTGACGGAGCCGGCGCTGACCAACATCGGCATCGTGCTCCCCGAGGAGGGGTTCCTCTCGGGCCTGCGTACACTCTGCGACGAGTCCGGCACGCTGCTCATGATCGACGAGACACATACCTTCTCGGCCGGCCCGGGCGGCGCCACCCGAGCCTGGGGCCTCTCCCCCGACATCGTGACCATCGGGAAGGCGATCGCCGGGGGCATTCCCATCGGCGCCTTCGGCCTCAGCACCCGGGTCAGCGACACCGTCCTCGAGCTGGTCGAGCGGAATGAGGCCGACATCGTCGACGTGGGCGGCATCGGCGGGACCCTGGCCGGCAATGCCCTGAGCATGGCGGCCGCCCGCGCCACCTTGGAGGGCGTCCTCACCGATGTGGCCTTCACGCACATGTGCGCGCTGGCCCAACGCCTCACCGACCAGGTCGCACGCGCCATTGACCACCACGGCCTGCCATGGTCGGTCGTCCGCCTGGGGGCCCGCTCCGAGTACCGGTTCTGCTCACCGGCCCCGGTCAACGGGACCCAGTCCGCCCGTTCGGAGGACCCCGAGCTCAACGAGTACCTCCATCTGTTCATGAGCAACCGCGGCGTGCTGATCACGCCGTTCCACAACATGGTCCTGATGTGCCCGGAGACGACCACCACCGACGTCGACCTCCACGGGGGCCTGTTCGAACAGGCGCTCGACCAGCTAGTCCCGTAGCGAGCGCAGTGGTGCGGCCGCGCTCGAGACGGGTGCCGACCGAGTGGACGACCGCGACGTCCGCCATCGCGTGGCGACCACATCGACTCGGGCCGCCGCGGCGGAGGGAAGGCTCTCCGCATGAAGCAAGTGCACTGGAAGACCGAAACGGACCAACACGACTACCCCGCAGCTGCGGACTCCCTGGGCCTTCTGGTCGGACCGACGTGGCGCGGTCGCGGCGTACCGCCGTTCCTGGATCGTCCGCCTCGGAGCACAGCTGTGGCGCCGGGTCCGCTCTCTCGCACGGGTCCGGGTGTTCGCAGTCGTTGCTCTCATCCTCGTCGCGTCCAGGGCTCTGGGCTCAGATCGTCTGCAAGATCTCGGCCATGGTCCTCTTGGCGAGTGACTCCGCGCCACTGCTCGAGGTGACCTGCACCCCGACTTCGTGCCCATCCTTCACGGTGAGAAGGAAGTACTCGGATTCCGGGACCTTCTTCCCCCCGTTCAGCGGTGCATAATCGGCGTACCACCAGGCGGTCTGACCAGACACCCGCGCGGGCGTCCCCACTTTGCGAACGATGGTGCCCGGGAAATCGGACGGTGCCGGCCTGAGTGTCAGGAAGGCATCGAGAAGGATGGCTGGCTGTCGATGGGCCACGGAATGAAGGTGCACGCGCTTGCGCCTGGTTTCGGGGCACTCCCGATAGGGCTTCTCCGGACACTCGGAGGATTGTCGAGTAGTCCGGCCGCCTTCTCCCGCGTGGTCCCTGCATCGTTGGGCGACCGACAGTTGTGTGAGGGGTCCGGCATCGTGAGCCCGGCGTGCGAAACTGGGGAGGTGAGTGGCCGCCCCGTACCGACCTCTTGGATGTGCGACATGGACGGCGTGCTCGTGCACGAGGGCCAGCTGGTCCCCGGCGCGGATGCCTTTCTCGACGCCCTGAGCGCCAGTGGACGCTCCTTCTTGGTGCTGACCAACAACTCGATCTACAGCGCTCGGGACCTGTCGGCCCGCCTCGGCAACATCGGACTCGATGTTCCTCCAGAGTCACTCTGGACATCGGCCGAGGCCACGGCGGCATTCCTGAAGGCACAACGGCCCGGTGGCACAGCGTTCGTCGTCGGCGAAGCAGGGCTGACGACAGCGCTCTATCAAGCCGGTTATGTCCTCACTGATCAGAGTCCGGACTACGTCGTCCTCGGGGAGACGCGGACCTACAGTTTCGAGGCGATCACACGGGCGATCCGCCTCGTCGAAGGTGGTGCCAGATTCATCGCAACCAACCCCGACCCGACCGGGCCGTCGCTCGAAGGGATCCTCCCCGCCACTGGATCGGTTGCGGCCCTGATCGAGAAGGCGACCGGCATCGCCCCCTACTTTATCGGCAAGCCGAATCCGCTGATGATGCGCGAGGCGCTCAACTCCCTTGGGGCGCACTCCGAGTCGACCGTGATGGTCGGCGACCGCATGGACACCGACATCGTGGCGGGCATCGAAGCCGGACTCCAGACGATCCTCGTCTTGAGCGGTGTCACCAGCGAGTCCCAAGTGGAGCGCTTTCCGTATCGGCCGGGGCGAGTCGTCGCTTCCGTCGCCGACCTCCTGGAGGAACTGAGTGGGGACGGGGGCTCGACCACGGCCTGAGGGCCGATCCGAGCCGAAACCGCCCGTGAGTTCGCTGGCACGCCGGGTCGACGGCAGGGGCGGATCCGCCATGCTCAGGACCGATCCCGGTCCGGCCCCGGCTTGGTCATCGCAGTGACACAGGACACCGAACATCGGGTAAACACTTCGTGGCAGACAGGAAAATGTGGGCGGAAGTGCATAGGCTTCGGCCATGACCAAGATCGCAACAGACCTAGAGCAACTTCACGTCTACCACCGCGATGCCACGAGCGAACTCGTGGTGACGCTTCCCTTGCGTCCCGACGGGCCCTCGGATTGGGACGAGGGACAGGCCGATGGCATCTGGCGGGACCTCTACAACGATGCCGCCGACCAGGCGGGCGTCTCCTCGCGGGCGAACGGATCCGGGGACGAGACGCAGATCGCGGTCACCCTTCCGGACAGTGAGACCCTCGAAGGCGTCAAGGCCACCCTCGACAAGGCCGTCGGGCTCATCGACACGACGGACACCTGGCGTAGTCGGTACAGCGGAATCTCGACCGAGGCACGAGAAGCAGTGGACGAGTGGTGGGAGTCGCTGAAGGCGAGTCGGCCGGAGTGAGGGCTCGCGGCGGGGCTGCCCCGCCGGGGCCGCAGTAGTGGTCGCCGTGTTCCGTTGAACCTCGGAGCGGGGCGAGTGCCGCCGGTCGGGCGGGTTTCCTGCTCCGGCACCTCGAGGGCAGTCCATCGGCCGAACGGCAGTCCGCGTCGTCGGCCTCGGCCAGCTCGTTCGGAAGGGCCCGTGGTCGACGGCGACACTTGTATCGGCTATCGATATCGACTAGCGATATGGAATGGATCTCGTCCGGGACTTCCATCGTGGAGCGGTTCGGCTCCACGTCCTGTTCCATGCCAAGTCCGAGGTTGTGTTCGGCGCTGCGATCGCGGCCGAGATCGCCAGGCACGGCCACTCCGTCTCGCCGGGCACCTTGTATCCGCTCCTCCACGACCTCGAGGCATCCGGCGATCTGACCTCCGAGACGGTGGTGGTGGGCGGGCACCGGCGGCGGTGCTATCGGATCACCCCCCAGGGACGGCGAACATTGGACGCCTGCACCGCTGCACTGCGCGAGTTGGCCGACGAGGTCCTCGAATCGTGAGCGCCGCTGGAGGTGACCCGGTCGGACCGGGCACCATCGTCAAGGAGTGGGGTCGGATCGGCGTCCTGGGTTTCGGCGGCCCCCCGGCGCACATCACCATGCTTCGTCGGCTGTGCGTCGAGAAGGAGGGGTGGTTGACCCCTCACGACTTCGAGGATGGGATCGCAGCGACGAACCTGCTG
>DAIMIK010000011.1:32752-38079 GCA_036722795.1 Acidimicrobiales bacterium
GCTGGAAGCGGGCCGGAGGTCTACGAGCGGCACGGCTTCGGTGGATCGCCTATGTCGCCCTCGGCGCAGGATCCGCTGCCCTCATCGGCCCGTACCTCGTCGTGGTGATCGCCCTCTGTGGCGCCCTGGAGATCGCCACCCGACGACCCGGAAGGGCTGAGCGGACCAGACGCGCTCCGGCCGTCATGGCTGCCAAGGCCACCCTCGTGGGCATCGGAGGCCTCGGGGCACTCGCCTGGGTTGCCTTCAAGGTCGGCGCCCTGTCCTATGGCGGGGGCTTCGTCATCGTTCCGCTGATGCAGCACAGCGCCGTGGTCACCTATCACTGGATGACCGGGGCACAGTTTCTGGATGCCGTCGCCCTCGGTCAGGTGACTCCCGGCCCGGTCGTCCAGACCGTCGCGGTCGTCGGATACGCCGCGGGAGGCGTCGGAGGCGCGCTCCTGGCGGCAGTGGTGGCGTTCGCTCCGTCGTTCGTGTTCGTGCTCGCCTTGGGTCCGCACTTTGACCGATTGCGCGCAAACGAACGTGCCCAGGCCTTCCTCACGGGCGCAGGCGCGTGCGCGATCGGAGCCATCGCCGGGGCGACGATCCCCCTGGGTCTTGCGCTCTCCAACTGGTGGCAGGTCGCGGTACTCGGAGCGGCCGGAGTGTGGCTCCTCGCATTGGGGCGAGGAACGCTTGCGTGCCTACTGGGGTCGGGTGCGATCGGAGCCCTCGCCGTTGCCCTGGGAGCTCCACTCGGTCGGTGACGCGCAGGCCTGCCCTCAGGCAGGCTGTCCCGGATCGAGCGGGTCCGAGCGTGACCGACCGGCAGGTCGGGAGCGGCTCGAGCGGGCGACGGTGGCATCTCGCCGCTCATCGGTTGCGCAACCGTGGTGCGCCTCCTCGCCGGTGCCGAACAAGTCTGTTGACCCATTGGAGTGTCATCGTGGGCCCCGCCAAGGAAGACCGGGCACCGGATCAGCTGTTCGAGAGGTTGATGTCCGAGCCGCCCTCGCAGCAGTCCGGCGGAAGGCACCCACCCATTGCACATGAATCTGTCCTGAGTCCATCGACGGATCTTGCCGGCAGGTGAATTCGAACGCGGTAGGCGTTGGGGCAAAGTTCGACCCAGGGCGCCCGGACCGGGCTGCTCGCCTACACCGTGTCGTCCAACCTCGCTGGCGCGGCATCCATGGGTGGCCCGGAAAGCCGGACCGGAGCCTGGCCGAGCACGGCACGTGAAAAACAGCTTGGCTGGGCGTCCTCAGCACGAACAGTGCTGGCGGATTTGCCATAGGCTGCTGTCAAGACCTTCGACCTGACCGGCGGTTGCCTTGGCTCGATGAGCCACCGTCGCAACTGGCCATCTCCGAGATCTGCCTCAATCGGTCGCAAGGAGCCTGGCTTATGTCAACTGACCAACGTCTCATGAGGGTGGTGGGTGCCGCTGAACGCACTCTCATCGGCAATGGACCCCAGTGGGGGGACGGCTGATGCCCCTTCGTTCGATCGAGGATCCTTCCAAGCTCCGGCGAGTTGTCGAAGCGATTCTCCTGATCGAAGCGGACCTCGACCTTCCAGACTTGCTTCGACACGTCATCGAGGAAGCCCGTTCGATAAGTGGTGCTCGCTACGGAGCGATCGGGGTTCTCGGCAGTGACCGCATCGCGCTTGCAGAGTTCATCACCGTCGGGCTTTCGCCAGAGGAGGAGGAGCGAATCGGAAAGAAACCGACCGGCCTTGGCGTGTTGGGCCTTCTCATTGCCGATCCTCAACCGCTCCGCATTGCGAATCTGAACTCACACCCGGATCGTTCCGGGTTCCCTCCGCACCATCCCCCGATGACCTCGTTGCTCGGCGTTCCCATCAGAGTCCGCGAGCAGATCTACGGCAACCTCTACCTGACCGACAAGATTGGATGGTCCGAGTTCACGAATGACGACCAGGTGCTCGTCGAGGCGCTGGCCCTCGCCGCAGGGATCGCCATCGAGAACACTCGGCTCCACCGGCGCGTGCAGGAAACGGCAGTGCACGATGAACGGGATCGTGTGGCCCGAGACCTCCACGACACGGTCATCCAGCGACTGTTCGGAGCTGGCCTCGCCCTCCAGAGCATGGCAGGCGCTGCGGAGACCGACGGCTTGTCCGAGCGATTGAACGCGACCGTCACGGAGCTTGACGACACGATCCGTCAGATTCGATCGACTATATTCGAGCTGGGTCTCATTGGCACCGAGCGGGGAGTCCGGGCCCAGATCGTCACCATCTTGCGAGATCTGAGTCTCGTTGTGGGCTTCGAGGTCAAGGCGACATTCGACGGTCCGGTGGACACGGCCATCCCGGACAAGGTCGCCGAGCATCTTCTGGCCGCCGTGCGGGAAGCGGTCACCAATGTGGGACGCCACGCCCATGCGACCAAGGCCGACGTGTTGCTCAGCGTGCATGGAGGTCTGTGCCGACTTCAGGTCACCGACGATGGTCGGGGCATGGGTGGCACCGGAACGGCTGGGGGTGGCCTTGGGCTGGTCAACCTGAGACGCCGAGCGGAGAAGCTAAAGGGACATCTGGAAGTGACGAGCCCGGTTTCCGGTGGGACCGTGCTGGATTGGCAGGTATTCGTCACCTAGAAGTCTGCGAACCGGGGTTCGGCCCCGGTAGGGCAGATGGCGTCCAGCGGGCCCTCGACCGTCGGATCGGTGTGGCAGGCCGGCACTCAGGTGGCTCCCTTGCGGGTCCTGCTTAGCGCGATCCGGAAGACCCTCGAGAGCGCCGATCGCCGACTCCGTGCACAATCGCTTCCGACGGGGCCAAATCGGGTGGAGTCGACTAGAACTGTTGACAACAATCGGGTCGTCCGGATGCCTGAGCGGCACCGGCGGAATCAAGTGGAGGCCACGTCATGGGATTCATGGACAAAGTGAAGGCTCAGGCCACGGTGCTGGCCGACAAGGCGCAGACCGGTGTGCAACAGGGCCAGACGAAACTCCAGGAGATGCAGTCTGCCAAGCAGGCTGACCACCTCCTCAGGGAGCTCGGGGCCTACGTCTTCCTGAGCGAACGGGGGCGCACCCAGCCCGACAGCGAAACCCGGGTGGCAGCGATCATGGGCCAGCTCGACGCTCTCGAAGCCGCAGGAACCGCGGTGTCCATCACCACCGATCCGTATGTTGTTCCGGCCGGCGGCGCTGTCCCGCAGGCCGGTGGCGAGGCCCAGGCCGGTACACCGATGCCCCCACCAGCGGAAAGTGCGGCACCGCAGGCCGGTGCACCGATGCCCCCAGCAGCGGAAAGTGCGGCACCGCCGGCCGGTGACCCGCTGCCACAGTCGAGAGGGGGGCTGCCCGGGTCAGGCGAAGGACTGCCCCAGACCGGCAGTGCCATCCCACGGTCCGGCAGCGGCCTTCCGGGCGAGTAGCTGGGGAGTCCCGCGACCGGGTCGTCGGGCAACAGTCCCGTGCCATGGCCCCAACGTCTCGACGGGGTCGCCCGACGACCCGCACACAGAGGAGCCAGCCGTGCCGGAGATTCTCGACGGGGTGCCGGAAAGCCGCCGGGACATCCTGCTTGCACCCCTGACCGCCACCCTCACCACCGTCGACGCAGGCGGCAGGCCGCAATCGACAGCCGTCTGGTACTCGTCGACGATGATGGCCAGTTGAAGGGCTCGATCACCTCGGATCGGCAGAAGTACAAGAACCTTCGCGGCAATCCCAACTGTGACCTCCTCATCATCGACCCGCAGAATCCGTTCCGCACCCTCGAAGTGCGTGCCGAAGCCGATCTGACCCGCGACCCCGAGACGGCCACCGTCCGCAAGTTCGCCAAGGTCTACGGTGTCGAGGAATCCATGCTGGTCGACCCTGGGGAGGACCGGTACTCAGTCACCTATCGCCCGCGCAAGCTGGTCGCCAACCCACCTGCACAGGACTAGGCCGGTTGCCGGGGTTTCCCCGGACGATGGGTGGGTGAGGTCCGGCTCCGCATGGGCAACGAGGTGTGGGAAGTCAGCGGCGGCCGTGGCCGGGCCGGAGGTAGATGGCCTCCCGTGCCGCATGCAGGACGAAGGTGGCGGCGGCAGCACCAACGGCGGCACGACCTGCCGCCGTGCCGCTCGACGCAGCAGAACCTCGCCGGCCCCTGGCTGCGCCGTGGTCGGCGCCCGTGCCGTCGCCGTCCCACGGCCCTGCCGGTCTGTCGATGAACGGGCCCTGTACCCACGCCCGGAAACCGGCGAGGGTCGCCACCCCGGACGAACCCATCTCGAGAATCAGGAGGGCCCGGGGCAACGGCTTCAGCCTGGCCGGGGTTCCGGTGGCGACCATTGCGACATCTCGCACGAAGAGCGCACCGCAGCCGGCCCCCACCACCAGGCCGCCCCAGCGCCCGAAGCACCGCAATAGGAGAAAGGCCAGTGGCAGGCCGGCCACGCTGAACGACAACAGCACCTTGCCCATGAGCCCCTCGCCCGGCAGTGAGGGCCCATCACGTCCCGGTGGTCGCTCATCATCGCCTGGCGGCCGACGTGTAGCGGATGCCGGCAACACGGGAACGGCAGTCCTGCCCACAACCATCATCAGCGGTGCTTGGGCTTTGGGGTGGACACCCGGGCGACGGCACCGATCGCCGGCGCCACCGTCAGCCACAACCCGATGGTGACCACCATCGACGTGACATAGCCAAACGGACGGATCCCGACTTCCTTGTAGACGATCCCCGCGCAGATCATCAGCACCCAGGCGCTCACGAAGAACAGAGGCCCAGCCGACACCACCTTGAAGTAGTCGCTCACCGCAATCACCTCCTGGTCGACAGGTTATGGCCGCCGGCCACCGCGGGCCAGGGCCAGGGCCGGAGGTCACGAGCGTCGTGAAGAGCAGTCCGCCGAGCGGGCACCGCCGCCCCGGGACAATAGGCGGACCGCTGCCCCCGATGCCCGGACGGGTGGCGATCCCACGGACGTCGTCCCACGGCCTGCAAGAGTGGCCCTGCGGAGTCGGGGCCATTGGCCGTGTCTCGGCACGGATCGTCGGCGTGCGAGGCCGCCACCGAATTTCGGGCGGCGGCAGCCGTTGGCCGAGGTGGAGCGGGTTAGCTGGCCGAGGGACCTCGGTGCCGTCCGACGGTTCCGTCTTCCCGCTCGGCGGGAAAACGGACATCGCAGCGCAAGACGGCTGGGGCGACCATCACCGGCAGGGCCGAATGGCGCAGAACGGACTCTCTGACGCCGCATGCAGAGATCCGGTCGAGCCCTCGACGCCGGACGGAACCGAGCACGATCGCATCGCACACCTTACCTGCAACATCGCCATCCGGTCGGTAGGGTGAGACGGTTCGACCACGGA
>DAIMIK010000012.1:0-8655 GCA_036722795.1 Acidimicrobiales bacterium
GCCGAAAACGAGTCATTGGATAGCTCTTCCTCCAGCCGCTCGCGCCCAGTGCGCGCCGAACTTTTGGACACACTAAGTGTGAAGGTGTTGCATCACTACCCTGCACTGTCGATTCGCCACCCTGAACTTTCCTGCTCCGGATAGCGGCTGACCCCGGCATTTTGCCGGTGCCGCACCGGTCACACCTGCCCCGGCGGCCGGCTGCCGGGCGGTGAGCACCCGGTCCCGGTGCCGCCTCCGGAATCGCCCGCACAGAGCCACATCAGCGCGGCCACGCTGGTGCCACGCCGACCCGCGGCCCTAGCCCAAGGGTGGCCGAAGCTTCTTGGCAGGGTCGCCCGAGATGTCGCTCGGGTCCACCAGGGATGAGGGGGGTGGCGGATGGGATCCCCTGCATCAAAGTCGGGGGTGTTCACATCGGAGCGGCCTCTCTACTGTCGTACTCGGAAGCGAGTCGAAACGGGCTCATCATCCGACAGACCAAGACTCCGACAGACCAAGACACGGCGGACAAGGGACCACTACCCAATGGACATCGCGCTCCTCTCTGAGGGCACATACCCATACCACCCCGGCGGGGTGAGCGTCTGGTGCGATCAGCTCATCCGAGGGCTGGCACCCCACCGCTTCACTGTTCACGCCATCATCGGCGGCGCCGACCACGACCCCACCTGGGAGCTCCCCGACAACGTCGACGCCCTCCACTCCATTCCGTTGTGGGGCCCGGCTCCCCGTCCCAAGCGCTCGGTCCGCAACTCCGCGGAGCTCCGTGGCGCCTTCGAGCAACTGACGACGTCGATGGTCGAGCCCGATCACGAGGCGAGTTTTCTCGATGCACTCCACCAACTCTTCGCTCTCTCGCAGGACACCTCGATGGTCGGCGCGTTGCGGACCCCGGAGTCGCTCGGGATCCTTCTCGAGGCCATGCGGAAGGCGGGGCCCCAAGACCGTGCGTCCAACGGCGATCCGGTGCCGGTGACCGTGTCCGACGCCGGTTTGGCCCTCGAGCTCATCGAGCATCAACTGCGGCCCCTCTTCGCCCCGCCTCCGGAGGCGGATCTCTGCCATGCCACAGCCAATGGGCTCTCCGTCCTCTTGGCCCTCGCGGCCCACTGGTCGCGCAACACCCCCCTGGTCCTGAGCGAGCACGGGATCTACCTGCGCGAGCGGTACTTGAGCTACGGGCCCAAGGCCTACTCGACTCCGGTGCGGTCGATCATGCTTCGCTTCTTCAAGCGCCTCACCTGGGCCGGCTACCAGATCGCCAATGCCATCGCGCCGGGGAGCGAGTACAACCGGCAGTGGCTGGAGGCCAATGGGGCCGCACCGGAGCGCATCCACCCGATCTACAACGGGGTCGACGCGGCGAACTTCATCACCAGTCATTCCGAACCGGACGTTCCGACTCTCGTCTGGTTGGGTCGGATCGACCCCCTGAAGGACGTCGAGACCCTGATCCGCTCCTTTGCCAAGGTGCGCGAGGCCCTGCCCGCCGCCCGGCTCCGCATCTTCGGAACTGCCTCGGCGGAGAACCAGTCCTACCTCGACCGTTGCGTCGCCCTACGGGACGCCCTCGACCTGGCCGGTGCCGCTACGTTCGAAGGTCGGGCCGCGTCGGTACTGGATGCCTACCACGCCGGGCATGTCGTCCTTCTGACCAGCATCTCGGAAGGGTTCCCCTACACCCTCATCGAGGCGATGGCCGCGGGCAAGCCCACCGTGTCCACCGATGTGGGAGGGGTGAGGGAGGCAACCGGCGACGCCGGCTTGGTCGTACCTCCCCAGAACCCCGAGAAGACGGCCGAGGCGTGCCTCGTGCTGCTGTCCGACCCGATGCTCCGCCAGACCATCGGCCACGCGGCCCGGGCCCGCATCCTGTCGATGTTCACGCTCGAACAGAGCCTTGCTATCTTCGGGGACCTCTACCGCGAGGTGACCGGCCGCATCTCCAGCGCCCTCGTCCTCAAGCGCGACCAGGACCAGAGTCGCAGGGTGCGAGATGGTCGGGTCCCGCCGTCGAGCCGATGGACCGGATACTCCGAACTCCCGACTGTCTCCAGAGCCCGCACTCGTCCCACTGGCGACATCGTGAAGAGCGGGTCCCCGTCATGACCACGTTGAGTGCGAGCGAGCGGACCGAGCCGGACACCGACGTCGATCGCTCCGACGTGGGGCTCATCGACTGGGTACTCAGTGACCCTCAGCTGGCGGTCACCTGCTCCGCCGCAGTGGACTCCCTGGAGATCGCCGCCCGGCTCGAGACCCACGGGTTGAGCAGCCGGGTGGCGGTCGACTCGTTCGGCTACCCCGATGTGTTCACCGCCGCCAATGTCGTCTACGCATACCTGCCGTTCGAGGACGTCGAGGCCCCGGCTCGATCCGCCGAGCCCATGGGGGGCCCGTTGGACCTGCTCCGGGGTGCGCTCTACGCCCTCCCTGCCCTGTTCTTCCCCGTGGTCGTCAACGGCTTCTCCGTTCATCCGCAGTGGTGGGTGCTCCCGGTCGGCCTCACCGTTGCATGGGCCATAAGCCAAGCGGTCGCCGCTGTCGCCTGGGCACTGCGGGGACGGGGGGACGAGCGAAGCGACTCCCTGCTGGCCCTCGGATCGGTACTGGTCAGCGCCGCGGTGTGCCTTGGTTGTGCGGTCCTCGCCTGGCGGGAGCTGGGCGGCAACGAGGCGAGCGTGGTGGTGGCGGTGGGTGTGGCCGTCTACATCGGCGCCGCCGGCATGCTGCTGTTCCAACGGGCCGAGTGGATGTTGGCGATCTGCATGCTGCCGGCCGCGGTCGGGTCGCTGTCCGCCGTGGGGCTCCTCCCGATCACCATCAGCCACCGAGCGGCGGCGTGGACAGTGGTGGCCACGACCGCCCTAGTCGTCGCGATCGCCAATCGACACCTGCTGTCACGGCACTGGCGGCGGCCGGCGCTCCACCGGGCCGACCGGGAGCGGGCCGCCCAGTACTTCCTCTACGGCCTGGGCTGCGGGCTCCTGACCTCAGTGTTCATCGGCTTCGCCGACGAGATCAACGGAAGCGGCGGCGCCCTGGTCATCGCAGTCTGGCCGTTGTTGTTGACCCTCGGGCTCATGGAGTGGCAACTGCGTTCCTTTCGCAGCCGGGCCACCGCAGCGATGGCGACGAGCCCCGACCTCACCTGCTTCGGCCACCGGATCCGTGCGGCCTTCCGGCGGTCGATGGGCACCTATGTGGCTGCGCTGGCCGGCCTGTCCGTGGTGGGCGTCGTGATCGGCAGCGCCCGGCACGCCTCCATGGTCCCGCTCCTGCTCGCCGCGGTAGGGGCCCTCGGGGTCTCCTTCTTCCTCGCCCTGCTGCTGGGCACCACGGGCCGGATCAGCCTGGTCCTGGCCTGCTGGGGCGCCACCTTCGCCATCCTCGGCGCCACGCTGGCAGCCACGGAGGTCGTCCGGGGCCACATCACCCCGTCGGCCGGGTTCACCGCCCTGCTCGTGTCCACCGGGGCGTCGATCGTCATCATGGCCGCGCTTTCGCGGCGTGTCCTCATGTCGCCCCTGAGCTACTAGTCCCGACCGCCTACAGAAAGCGATCCGATACCAATGTCCACCACCGTAGCTATCACAGGAGCCGACGGATTCATCGGCTCCCACCTGGCCGAGATCCTGGTCGGATCGGGCTATCGCGTCCGGGCGATGGTCCAGTACAACTCGTTCGGATCGTGGGGGTGGCTCGAGACCCTGGACGCCAAGACCATGGCCGCCATCGAGGTGGTACCCGGCGATGTCCGTGACCGCGACTCTGTCCTGGCCCTGATGGCCGGCGCCGACATGGTCTGCCATCTCGCCGCCCTGATCGCCATCCCCTACTCGTACCAGGCTCCGTGGTCCTACCTCGAGACCAACGCCGGCGGCACTCTCAACGTGCTCGAGGCGGGACGGGCGCTCGGGACCTCTCGGATCGTCTGCACCTCGACCAGCGAGGTCTATGGCAGCGCTCAGGTCGTCCCCATCACCGAGGATCACCCCCTCCAGGCCCAGTCGCCCTACTCGGCCTCCAAGATCGCCGCCGACAAGCTGGCCGAGAGCTACCACCTCAGCTTCGACCTCCCGATCATCACCCTGCGACCGTTCAACACCTACGGTCCCCGCCAGTCGGCCCGCGCCGTCATCCCGACCGTGATCTCACAGTTGGCCACCGGGCGCCGGGAGATCGCCCTCGGCTCGTTGACCCCGACACGGGACTTCAACTTCGTGCTCGACACCGCCCTTGCCTTCCAAGCGATGCTCGAGGCCCCACTCGAGGATGTCGTCGGGCGGACCTTCAATGCCGGGTCCGGCGTGGAGATCTCCGTGGCCGACACCGTCAAGCTCATCGCCGAGCTGATGGGGACCACGGTGGACATCCGCGTCGAGGGGGAGCGCCTCCGCCCCGAGCGCTCCGAAGTGACTCGTCTGGTGTCCGACAGTGCTGCCATCCAGCGAGCAGCGTCGTGGAAGCCGGCGCACTCACTTGCTGAAGGCCTGCACTCGACCATCGAGTGGTTCTGCGATCCGGACAACCTGAGCCGTTACAAGACCGACCAGTACAACGTCTGACTGCACTACCGAGAAGAAGGACACCACCATGACAGAGCTGAGCTTCATCGACAATCCGTGCGCCACCGATACCCGACAGGTGGTGATCCTGGCCGGAGGCAAGGGCGTCCGCCTGCGTCCGTACACCACGGTCATCCCCAAGCCACTGGTGCCCATTGGGGAGCAGTACTCGATCCTCGAGATCGTCCTCCGCCAGCTGGCATCGAAGGGCTTCCGCAAGGCCACACTGGCCATCGGCCACCTGGGTCAGCTGATCCGCGCCTATGTCGGCGACGGGTCCCAATGGGGTATCGAGGTGGACTACGTCCACGAGGAGTCACCGCTCGGGACCATCGGGCCCGCCCTGATGGTCCTGGACCAACTGCCGGAGAACTTCCTCCTCATGAACGGTGACATCCTCACCGACTTGGACTACGCCGACCTCATGGACGACCACATCTCCTCCGGTGCACCACTGACCGTCGCCACCTACGAACGTGTCCACCAGGTCGACTTCGGCGTACTGGACGTCGTAGATCGCAAGATCACCAACTTCACCGAGAAGCCACCCCTGACCTACTCGGTGAGCATGGGGATCTACGGTGTCAGCAAGCGGCACCTCGAGCGGTACACCCCCGGCCTCCCTTACGGTTTCGACGAGTTGATGCTCGACCTCATCGAGCGGGGGACGTTGCCGGCCAGCTACAACTTCGACGGGTTCTGGCTCGACATCGGACGACCCGACGACTACGACCAGGCGAACCGTGAATTCGACGTCCTCGGTCCGCGGCTGCTTCCGAGCCTTCGGTGACCACGTATCTCCTTCTCGGCGCCAACGGGTTCCTCGGTAACCAGGTGCGCGAGGCCATCGAGAGGTCGGGCGACGCACCCACTCTGGTGACGGTCAGCAGGCATCCGTCCCGCCTCCGGGCGCCGGCCAATGGCAGATGGCAGCCGATGGACCTGGTACGTGCCTCGACAGAGGACTTCGTGTCGCTGCTCGCGGACACTAAGCCTGACGCGATCATCAACTGCGTGGGGTGCACGTCGGGCTCGCCGGAGCTGCTCGAGGCGGCCAATGCCACGGTCGTCGAAAAACTGGTCAAGGCACTGTCCGTGACCGAGCCCGTCCCACTGGTCCACTTGGGATCGGCCGCCGAGTACGGATGTCAGCCCGAAGGCATCGCCATCGAGGAGTCCGCCCTTGCCCGCCCGGTGGGCGACTATGGGAGGACCAAGCTCGAGGCTACCGACTTGGTGACGGACATGGTGACCAGGGGTGCCATCCGCGCCACGGTGCTTCGGGTCTTCAACCCTGTCGGCACGTCGGCACCGGCCAATTCCCTTGCCGGCACCGCGGCGCGGGAGATCAAGCGGGCACTCATCTCACGGCGTTCCTCCATCACCCTGGGCCCGCTCTGCTCATTTCGTGACTTCCTGGCCAGTACCGACGTGGCCACAGCCGCCCTCCGGGCGGTCCACAGCATTGACGCCCACCCGGTGCTCAACGTCGGGCGAGGCGTGGCGATGTCGTGCCGCTCCATGGTGGAATTGTTGGCCGATGCCGCCGGGTTCGAAGGGGATGTCTTCGAGGCGACCAGTGGGTCGCGGCGCTCGGCGGCCGTGCCCTGGCAGCAGGCCGACGTCACCCTCCTGCGACGCCACCTCCAGTGGGTCCCAACCACTCCAATCGCCGAGGCCGTCGCGGACCTCTGGCAGTCAGGAACCTGAGAACATGTGCGGAATCATCGGAGTCATCGGCGTCGACGACGCCTTGCCACTGCTCCTCGAAGGTCTGGCCCGCTTGGAATACCGAGGGTACGACTCAGCCGGCGTGGTCCTCGCCACCGGAGGCACGCTCTGGCGGACGAGGGCGGCCGAGGGGACCCATTCGGTGAGCGATCTCCGGGTGCTGGGCGAGGATGCGCCCCCGCGATGCAGCAGCGGGGTCGGCCACACCCGGTGGGCAACCCACGGGGAGCCGACGGCGGGCAACGCCCACCCCCACCTCGACTGCACGGGCAGGCTGGCCCTCGTCCACAACGGCATCATCGAGAACTACGCCGACCTGGCCGTCGGGTTGGTGGCCACCGGGCACGTGCTGGCCTCCGAGACCGACTCCGAGGTCCTGTCACACCTGGTCGAGGTGGAGATGGCCCGGGGGTCGACGCTGGCCGAGGGCTTGCGCCTCGCGCTGCGGCAGGTCCGAGGGTCCTTCGCGGTGGCCGCGGTGCACGCCGACGAGCCCGACCTGGTGGTGGCCGCTCGCCGGGTCTCCCCCCTCATCGTCGGGGTGGGCGACGGCTCCTCGTTTCTGGCCTCGGACATCCCGGCGCTGCTCGGCTCCACTCGCCGGCTGTTCGCCCTCGAGGACGACCAGCTGGCCGAGCTCCGCCCGGGGTCCGTGCGAGTGACCACTCTGGACGGTGCGGAGGCCCAGGCGACGCCGCTCAGCATCGACTGGGACGTGGCGGCGTCGCGCCAGGGTGGGTACGACGACTTCATGACCAAGGAGATCCATGAGGAGCCCGATGCGGTGGCCGACACCTTGTTCGGCCGTCGCCACGCCGACGGGACGCTGACCCTCGACGAGTCAGCCGGGCTGAGCGAGGATGACCTTCGAGCCATCGACCGGGTCTCCATCGTCGCCTGCGGCAGCAGCTACCACGCCGGCTTGGTGGCCAAGTACGCCATCGAGCAGTGGGCGCAACTGCCCACCGATGTCGACATCGCCAGTGAGTTCCGCTATCGCAACCCGATCCTCGACCGCCGCACCCTGACCATCGGCATCAGCCAATCCGGCGAGACCGTCGACACCCTCCAGGGCCTCCGGGAGGCTCGGGCCCGGGGAGCCAAGGTTCTGGTGGTCTCCAACGTGGTGGACTCGTCGATGGCCCGCGAGGCCGACGGCGTCCTGTACACCAGGGCCGGACCCGAGATCGGCGTGGCCGCGACCAAGACTCACCTCACCCAGATCGTGGCCCTCCAACTGCTGGCCCTGGTGCTGGCGCAGGCCCGACGAACCCTCTCCACCGCCGAGATCGGCGCGATCATGGACCAGATGCTCGGGCTCCCCGACCAGCTCGACAAGGTGCTCCAGCGGACCAAGGACGTGGCGGGGGTGGCCCAGGAACTGGCCGAGGCCCGGGATTTCTTCTTCCTCGGTCGCCACGTCGGCCATCCCGTGGCCCTGGAGGGCGCGCTCAAGCTGAAGGAGATCTCTTACCTGCGGGCAGAGGGCTACCCGGCCGGCGAGCTCAAGCACGGCCCCATCGCCCTGATCGAGCCGGGCACCGTGGTGGTCGGCGTGGCCACCCGCAACTGCCTGTGGGAAAAGCTGTGCTCCAACATCCAAGAGGTCAAGAGTCGGGGGGCGACTATCGTCCTGGTCGGCAACGACGGCGACGACCAGACGGCTGCTCTGGCCGACCACATGCTGTGGGTACCCTCCGTGGAGCCGATGCTCTCCCCGGTCGTCGACGCGGTGCCCCTGCAGTTCCTTGCCTACTGGCTCGCACAGGCGCACGGCCACGACGTCGACCGGCCCCGCAACCTGGCCAAGACCGTGACCGTGGAGTAGTGGGAGCAGGACGGAGCATCTGATCCATGACCGCGGCGAACGCCATGAAGGAGAAGGCGTGAGGAGTCTCAGCCGGAGAGCGGCAGTGGCCATCGCCCTGGCCGGGACGGTGATCCTGCCGTAGGCATGTCAATTTGTATTGAGCACGGCACCGACCTGGTGGAGCCCACCGCTGGGGAACTTGCCGTGGCAGTGGGAGATCAGCCACCCGTTGAGCCTCACCAGCGTCAGCGGCATGCGCACGGGGCAATGCTGCCGAACGGCCAGCCCGCGCCGAACCCGGTGGTGTACGACATTGACGGCATCCTCAATCCGGCCAGGACGGTGACCGCCCTGCATGCCGCAGGGGACCACGCCATCTGCCATATCGAGGTCGGCTCCGCTGGGGACCTCTATCCGGCCGCCCAGGAAGGCATCGCGACCACGCACTACGCCCAGCTCCAAGCGGCGGGCGTGCTCGGCGCGAAGGTGTCCGGCTACTCCGGGTACTACCTCGACATCCGCAACCCCCAGGCCGTCACGATC
>DAIMIK010000012.1:8755-37703 GCA_036722795.1 Acidimicrobiales bacterium
GGGCTTCGACGCCGTCGAGACGGACATCGACGAGAGCTATGCCGCCACCACCGGCTTCCCGCTGACCAAGGCCGTCGAGGAGCGGTACGTGACGACGCTGGCCAACTACATGCACGGCATCGGCCTGGGCTGGATCATCAAGAACCCGGACGACACCAAGGACAGCTACGCCGCCGACATGGAAACGCAGGCCGACGGAGTGCTGACCGAGCACTGCAACCGGTACGGCTCGTGCAACCTCCTCAGTGCCTACCAGGGCAACAAGGCAGTGCTCAACGCCGAGTACAACCTTGCGACCAGCTCCTTCTGCCCTGCGGACAGCGCTGCCGGATTCAACGGCGCCCTGTTCAACATGGGCCTCAGCGGCGGGCGCCAGCCCTGCAGTTGACCGCCTG
The DNA here is from genome assembly GCA_036722795.1 of Acidimicrobiales bacterium. GTDB lineage: Bacteria > Actinomycetota > Acidimicrobiia > Acidimicrobiales > RAAP-2 > Bog-756. Next base: position 9,151 of record DAIMIK010000012.1, read on the forward strand.
CCCCTGACCAACTCGACAAGGCGCTTCGACCGACCAGGGACGCGACGAGCAGCCGACGCCTGAGACTGCTCTTCTGGGGCGCCTTGTCGGCCCTTGCCCGCCCCGGTCATCGACGCGCTTCCTGCTGGATCCTCGCCCGCCGGCCCGCTCAGGGCCACGAGGTCGGCCGGCTGGGCAACCTGGCCGGGACGGGCACGGTGGAACAGTCGAAGTCTCAACCTCAACGACAGGGTTGGCGCCCGCCGTTGAGGTTGACGTCCATTCCCATGGCATCCTCGTTGGCGGCATCGGCATCCGAGCAGAACTGGCTCGTGGCGAGGTTGTACTCCACCTCGAGCACCGCCTTACCTGCCGACGCGAACGGAATGAAGGAATCGCAGGAGTTGTACTGGTGGCACTGCTCGTCGACGACGAAGTCGCTCACCGGCTGCATCGCCGCCGCAAAGCCCGGGGCGTCGCCGTTCTTCAGGGCCCATCCCAGACCGAGCGAGTGGGCATAGACGGCCAGGGTGGTGTCGTAGACCACGTTCTGGCTCTGCGTGACGGAGAAGCCGGTGGCGTCGGTGTAGCTGTCGTCGATGTCCGGCTCCACCGCGTCGAATCCCTTCGACGCACACATGGAGATGCGGGCCTCGATCACCCGCACCGTGGCCGGGTCGTTGATGTTGAGGTACCGCTCGGATGAGTAGCCCGGCATCGCGGTGCCCAGGTCTTCAGCAGCGAACTGCGAGTAGTCCGGCCGGTAGCTCTCTGCCGCCCCCACCTCGATGTAGCAGATCACATGATCCCCTGCCGCCTTCAGGGCGCTCACCGTGGCGGCACTGTTGTCGAAGCCGTCGATGTCGTACACGGTGGGACTGGGCGCCGGTGCCCCTGTGTACGTGGTCACCCCTGTTCCCATGTCACTGGTACTGGCCAGGTCGAGCGGGTGGTCGAGCTCCCACTGCCAGGACACGACTGTTGGTGGGGTCCACCACGAAACGGCGGTACCGGTGCCGGCGGGCGTGGTGGTGGTCGCGCTGATCGGGGGGGTGGTGGGCGTGGCGGCGGATCCACGACACCACGGACCGAAGGCGAGGCCGAGGCTGCACTTCCGGGCACCATGGGTTCCAGTGGTCGCCTGCCGGCCCGCAGGGCGAGGGCTCCCGGGTGCCCCGGAAGCCCACACGCCGGTGGCGCCGAGGACGCCAAGCACGACCGCCCCTACCGCAATCCGGCGATACCCCTGCACAGTGGCCTCCGATGCTCGAACCTGTCGCTGGGCCAGGTGGCACGCCTACGCTGTGTCCGCGCTAGCAGTGAAGCTTCGACCGCTACCGCCGCACTTCCTGGTATCCAACCTAACAACTCTCATCCCCGGGGAACGCGCAGTGCGGCGAACCCGACGTTGATCCGGCCCTTGATCTGGGCCGATACCTCGCGGCCGGCTCCAAAGAGTCGGACCTGCCTCCCGTGATCGGAGTCCCCAGTCCCTGCGACATTGCGTTCCAAGGGGTAACCGGCACCAGAGCAGGGGTGTCATGGGACAAGATCCAGGGTGGTTACCCAGCGCTAAGATTTCTAGGCTCCACACCATGGCAGCAGCGCGTCCTTCGCCCCCCCCGATGAAGCCGAACCGAATGCGCAGGTACACGGCGTACGTGGCGGAGATAGTCATCGCAAGCCTGGTGTTGGTGATGCTGCCGTCCTCGGGCGCCATCACCGGTGCCAGCTCGATCCAGCCCGCCAACTCGAACCTTGCACAGCAGCTCGCGGTTCCGGCCTACATCGACCCGACCGCCAACCCGGGTGCCTGGGCGCAGTTGAACGGCTCCCAGACCGGCACGGTCGGGATCGTCGTGGCCAACGTGGACAGTGGCCCGGACTCCCTGCCGGTGCCGGCCTGGGCCTCAGCGATTCACCAGGCGCACGCCGCCGGCAGCAAGGTGCTCGGATACGTGGACACCGGCTACCTGGGAAGCCCAATCATCGGCCACCCCAACGGGCTCCTGACCCGATCGGGCCTGACCGGCCTCCAGGCCTGGCTCCCGCAGGCCGAGGCCGACATCAACGCGTGGTACCAGTTCTACGGATCCGACCTCGGCGGGATCTTCTTGGACGAGGGCGCCAACCAGTGTGGGCCGACGTCGTCATCGACCTTCTACGCCGATGAGTACCAGGCCCTCAGCGCCTACGTGAAGAAGTCCCATCCCGGAGCGCTCACTGCCCTCAATCCGGGGACAGCGGTCCCCCAGTGCTTCCAGAACTCCGCCGATGTGTTGGTGACCTTCGAGGGCAGTTACGGGGACTACACCGGCTCTCCCGTGTCCCCGGCCGAGGCTTACCAACCCCTGCCCTGGACCTCGGTCGACCCCAACAAGATCTGGCACATCGTCTACGGGGCGTCGCAGAACCAGATGGAGAACGTCGTGGCCCTGAGCAAGAGCCGGAACGCCGGATATATCTACGTGACCAACGACGTCCCGGCAAACCCGTACGACACTCTTCCCCCCGCGGCCTACTGGACTGACGAGCAGGACGAGAGCTACCCGTTCGGCAACCCTGGCTCGAGCCTGCCGTCGGCACCGACCGGATTGACGGTGCAGGGCCAGCCGCAGCCAGGGCGCTTCTCCAGCTTCACCGTCCCGGGCAGCACCCAGGTCCAGCTCAGCTGGCAGCCATCGACCGGTGTCTCGGCCCCTGTGGTCGCCTACGACGTCTACCAGGGCAGCACATGGCTCGGCTCGGTCGGTGCCGACGTCGACAGTTTCACTGCTACCGGGTTGAGCCCGTCGACCACTTACACCTTCTCGGTCACGGCTCGCGACTCCGCAGCCAACAGCTCGAACCCCAGCCAGGCTGTCACGGTCACCACCGCGGCCCCGGATCCGATTCCGCCCACTGCCCCGTCCCAGTTGACGGTCGCGGCCACTTCGTTCTCGACGGCGACCCTGCAATGGATACCGTCGAGCGCTCCGGGACAGAGCGTGGTGGGTTACTCCATCAGCCAGGACGGCGCCCCGATCCTAACGGTGCCGGCCTCGACCACCAGCGTCACCGTGCAAGGACTCCAACCCGGCCTGGCCACCTACACCTTCTCCGTGCAGGCGATCGGCAGCTCCGGCAACCTCTCACCACCGAGCAGCTACGTCAGCGCCACCACCACGCCGCTGCCGGATGACCAGGCAATCAGCTCAGCCACCGTCCAGGACAACGGCAACGGCACCCTCACCTATTCCGCCGACTTCGCAACACCATTCGCCTTCCGGCGCGTGTTCATTGCAACCGGCACCACGCCGTGTTGGACCACGGGCAACGCGTCGCCGGTCTGCAGTGACTACCTGATCGAGAACAATCAGGTGTTGCGGTACACCGGCACCGGAACCGACTTCACCTACAGCGCGGTGGGCGCCGTCGTGCCCACCGTCACCGGAACCGACAACTACTCGTGGACCATTCCGGCCGCCGACATCGGGACTCCGGCCGGTCAGAACGCGCTCTTCAACGGTCAGGGCTACTCCCCCATGAGCTATACGGGCCCGGTGAGCCTGGGCACCGCACCGGCAATCGCCAACCCTCCCTACCTGCCCACCCAGGCCGCGGCGCTGAGCCAGTACGTTCAGACGACGGTCGCCCAGGCGGCCATCCCGCCGTCGGGGTCAGCCGCCGGGCAGCCGCCGGTCACCGACCCCTTGTGCCCGTCCGGCCCGGACGGCACCTGGCACCTCAGTCGAACCGACGGCTGCATGGTCGGGTCCTTCACCGTCTCCCGCTCCTTGGTCGACGGCCTCCTCCCCGGCACCTTCTCACTTGGCATGACCGACGTCGTGCATCCCTCGACCTCCGGCCGGTCGTGGAGCGAGCAGGTCACCATGGAGATGCAGCCGGTATCCGGAACGGTTCCCGACTACTCGATCACCCTGGCACCGACATGCTCCAACGGCTGTGCCAACGCCTCCCCGATCGTCGCAACGTTGGTCCCCGGGCAACCCGTCACCGTTGGATTCACCTGGGCCGACACCGGCCCTGCCACCGACTTCGTGAACGTCTCCACCAGCGCCACGCTGGTCCCCCAATTGCCGGTGTTGTCCCTGCCGTTCACCCCCACGCCCCAGTCCGCAACGCTGGGCTGGTCCACGCCGGTCCTCCGGTGCGACAGCACCCGGGGAGCCGCCCTGGCCGGCTGCGTGTTCCCGCAGAGCATTCCGACCATGTCCGACCTGTCGTCGAGCTCTCCCACCGTCGGCGACTATGCCCGGCAGGTTGCCAACGCCGAGCAGAGCCAGCCGGTGCACTGGGGCCTCCAGGGCGCCGGACCGCCGCTCGCCTTCACCTCCAATCCGTTCATCGTCCAGGCCAACGCTGCAGCCTGCACCTCCGGCTCCTCCCACCGGCACTCGTCCAGATCCCCGTGTGAGCAGTACCCGTTCGCCTTCACCTACCAGGGCGCCGCCCAGACCACCGGGGGCTCCGTCATCACGGCCAGCCCGGACGAGGTCACGGCGGTGGACACGCTGTTCGGGAATTGGGAGGCCTCCCAGCACATCCTCGACGGCGACCAGTTCTGGGTGCAGGTCGGCCCGTGACGGGCCCGGGACAGGGCTGGCCGCTTCAAAGAGCCGGGGAGTCGAGCAACTCCTCCGGTTCACCATCACCAGGGCCCAGCGCGGGGGCCAGGTCCAGGCGCGAATCGACGCCGAGCTTCCGGAAGGCCTTGGCCAGATGGCCCTCGACCGTCTTGACGCTGACGTACAGGTCGGCGGCGATCCCCAGGTTGGTCTTGCCGGCTGCCGCGAGGCGGACCACTCGGAGCTCGGCAGGTGTCAACGAGTCCGGCCCGATGATCCCGAGCCTGCGCGGTCGGGCTCCGGCGGCGCGGAGCTGGATCCCCGCCTCCTCGACGAGTTGGTGGGCCCCGCAAAGCGAAGCGAGGTTGGCTCCTCGCCGGAGCACACCCCGCGCCTCCTCTTTCTTCCCGTGGTCGACCAGCGCCGTCCCCAGCTCGATCAGGGCGTGAGCAGCCTCGAGGCGGGCCATTGACGGCTCGAGCAGGTCGATAGCCTCGGAGAGCCAGGCGATCCGCTCGGGGAGGTCGGGCGTGGCAGCCGCCATGGCCCGCAAGCCGATACCGATGGCACGAACGGCCCCGAACGCCCGAGCCAGGGTGAGATGCTCGTCGGCCAGCCGCCTCGCCTCATCCCAATCCCCCAGTGACGCCAGCACCGTCGCCGCGTCCGCCCGCCACGAGTTCAGAGCCGGGTTGACGATCCCGGCTCCCAGCGCGTCCTCACCGGCGGCAAGGAACTCCTCGAGGCCCTCGCGCCGGAGGCCACGGGCCACCAGCAGCCAGCCTCGTTCGCCGCGGGCGATGGCCCGGAAGATCCCATCGTCGATCTCCTCGGGGCGCAGCGAGTCCGACAGGTGCCCTGCTTCGTCGATCCTCCCTTGCCTCACCAGCGTTTCGACAAGCCCGACCGTCGGCCGGTTCCACTGCCCACCGCCGAGTTGGGCGCCGAGGTTGCGTCCGCGTCGGCACTCTTCCTCTGCCGCCAGGAGAGATCCCTGCCACAGGAGGGAGATGCCCGACAGGAAGGAAACACTGAGCTCGGACGCGGTGTGGCCCCTCTCGCGTGGACGACCCTGAGCGGTCCGGAGGAGGTCGTCCACCGGTGCGAACCGGTCCGCACACAGCAGTCCGAAGAAGGCCATGGTCTGGAACTTCTCGACCACCGGATCGGAACTGAGCAGCTGGTCCACATCGACCACCTTTTCGAGCGTGGCGGCCAGCTCATCGGCTGTGATCGCCGATGCCGATGCCACGTCGTGGATGTCGACGAAGGTCCGGGCCATCTGGGGTACGCCGTGCCCGTTGTCGCCGGGCTCGGCCAGGAGCGCCCGGAGTCTTGCGAGACCCTCGCTCCGCTGGGCCGGGTGGCTCGACGCCATGGTCAGGACCAACTCGAACTCGATGCGAAGGTCGCGATCGACGGCGTCGAGCCGGCTCCTCAATCCCCAAACCGTTCTCAGCGTCTCGGCCCGGAGCTGGGGCATATCGGCCAGACCGCGGAGCAGGCCTACCGCCAGACGAATCACGGAGAGGTCATCCACCGCCCCGAGCTCGATGGCTCTCCGGAAGTGCGACAGCGCCGTAGGGAGCCGCTGCATCATCTCGGCCGAGGCCAGATCGAGGTACAGGCTTCCCCGCTGTTGGGCAGGCGGGGACTCTGCCACTGCCCGGCTCAGGCATCGGAGCGCCAGATTCACGTCGCCCGCTGCGAGGGCCGACCGGCCCGTCTGCTGCAGGCGGTCTGCGGTCTCGACGTCCCCGGCCGGTTCGGTGGCCAACAAGTGCTCGGCGACGGTGGCCTCCCCGGCGCCGTGCTCGGCGAGAAGCTGTGCCGCTCTTGCGTGGAGGTGCGACCGCCTCGCCGTCGGGATGTCGTGGTGGATCGCCCAGCGGATGAGCGGAGAGCTGAACACAAGGGGGCGGCCGGGTCTCAGGAGCTCCATCTGCGCAGCCGCGTCGGCCGCCCGCTCAGCCGCCAGGGCGTCGATCTTCGCGAGTTGGCGCGCCACGGTTGAATCCGCCCTGTCACCGAGGATCGCTCCGGCCTGAAGCAGGTCGGAGGCAGCCACCGGGAGCAGGGCCAGCCGACTCAGCACGATCTGTGTGATCTTCGGGATCGGCACGCGCTCGACGCGACCGGCCATGTCGGCCGTGGGCAGCACCCGTTGCCGGCCGAGGGAGGACAGCAGCGCATTGAGGAAGAGCGGCTTCCCTCCCGTTGCCTCACAGCAAGCTGCCACGAAGGTCGGGTCTGGATTCTCGCCGAAGTAGTCGGCGAGCATCATCCTCACGCTCTCGGCCTGCAGCGGCTCGAGGGTGAACAGTCGGGTCTCCGACTCCGTCAGCAGCAAGTCGACCGGGCGGAGACCGACTCCAGGGTGGAGGTGACGCGTGGTCACGAGGAGCCAGATCTGCTGATTCTCGAGGCGGCGGACCACGTACTGCAGCACCGCCAGACTCTCACGATCGGCCAAGTCGGCATCGTCGACGGCCAGCAGGACCGGCCCGAGCTCACGAAGGGCGATGACCAGTGAGTAGAACAGCGGACTGACGTCCTTGGGATCGGTACGCGCCGCGTCCCCGTTGCCCACCAACGCCGCAATGGCCTCTGGTTGCTCCAACGTCACATTGGTCCCGCTCGCGTGCGCAATGGCCGACTCGATGAACTTGACGAGCACGGCGAAGGGGGTTCGCTTCTCGACCTCGCCGCATCTGGCCCGCAGCACCAGACAGCCGGAGCTGCTCGCCGCAGCGCAGGCGGCATTGAACAAGGCGGTGCGGCCCGAGCCCCACGGCCCCTCCATGGCGATGCACCGGCTGGGCACCAGAAGGGTCCGGCTGAAGATCGCCTCGAGCTCGTTCAGGAACTGGCTGCGCTCGAGGAGCCGGGGCCCCTCTTCCCAACGCGAGCGACGGTCCGTCGGCAGCGGGGCTACCAGAGACACAGCCACGATGGTCCCCTGCCGTCCACCGAAGTCGAGCCACGCCCTGCGCTACGGCACCGACCACACCCGTCCGCCGTCTCGCGGCCTCTCCGCTCTGGCTGCGCCAGAGCCGCACCTGTCAACCCGCCGGCTGAGAATTCCATAACAGTTCAGTAGCCCCGTACTTCGCTGATGACGCGTCTTCGATGGCGGTGTTCGTTCGGACACTCGCAATCATCCTTGCCCCTGCCTCTCTCAGAAGAGTCTTGCCTGCTGGCAGGCGTGTGTGTCAAGTCAGATTTGCTACTTCTGTGGCAGCAGGCCCATACAGTGACGGATCAAACGCATTGAGCGTTCAGCGCCGGCCCCTCGTTTTTGAGGGACCGCCGTTCGCCGTGAAGTGCGTTTCATGGCATTCCGTGCCCATCAACTCGTCTCCGAGATCAGGCCTCTTCGAGCCGGCTCGTGGGGTGAGCGGGATGCGAAAGACGGCGCACCTCCTGCTCTCGACGGCCGTGCTGTACCTGGTGGTCGGGGTGCCGGGCCACTGCGGCCACTGCGCCCACTGCGGGAACGGCGCTCGACCCGCCTGCCGATGGGGGGTTCCCGCTCGGAGTCGTGCCGTCCGTCGCGGGCGATGCCTCCGCCGTCGGCGCCGTCGAGATCCGGATCGCCGTCTCGCGCCCGCCGACGCATCGTTCGTGCCGGCACGGTGCCACCGGGAAGCTGCCCCGGTGCACTGGGTCGAATCGGGGGCGGGTCCCGGCCACGGCCGAGCCCGAGCCCGTTCCGGACGAGATCCGTGGTCCGTGGTCCGGTGAGCTCCATACGCCCTACCGATGAGTGCGCACGCGGGGCCTGCATCTGGAACAATCACTTCTGTGACCGTGACCGAAGGAGGCGTTCCCGAGTTCTGCGTCCGGGAGGTCGAAGTACCCGTCCACTCCATCTCCCGGTTCGAACCCCTCATCGGGAAGGACCGCTACGAGGAGCTCCAATGGGCCGGCGCCCTCGCCCACCAGCGGCTCGATGGGAGGACCGTCTGGAACTTCAGCTCGACGGCCACCGGCGGTGGGGTCGCCGAGATGCTCCACGTGCTGGTCGGCTACATCCAGGACGTCGATGTCGACATCCGCTGGCTCGTCATGACCGGCGATCCCGAGTTCTTCCGCATCACCAAGAGGATCCACAATCGCCTGCACGGCGCCGCCGGTGACGCCGGGGAGCTGGGCCCGGAGGAGGCCGCCCACTTTGCGCACGTCACGGCGTCGAACCTCGAGAGTGCGCTGAGCCGCATCCGGGAGGGCGATGTGGTGCTCCTGCACGATCCACAGACGGCGGGCATGGCCCCGGCGCTCGCCGAGGCCGGCGCCCGGGTGGTCTGGCGCTGCCACGTCGGGCGTGAGAGGACCAACCGATGGACCGACGAGGCGTGGTCCTTCCTCCGTCCTCATCTGGCTGACTGCAACGCGTACATCTTCTCCGTGCGAGAGTACGTCCCCTCGTGGATCGACGAGTCGACCGTCTGGGTCATCCCTCCGTCCATCGACCCATTCTCGCCGAAGAACCAGGACATGTCCTCGAGCGAAGTCCTTCGCGCCCTCGGTCGCATCGGACTGCTCCGGGAGATCGCGGGGGACCCGCCCGTCGAGTTCGCCCGGTGCGACGCCGCCACTGGGCGGGTCGAACGACGGGCAGCGATCTTCCCCGAGGACGCCACGCCCCTCGACCCCGGCGACCGCCTGGTGATCCAGGTGTCCCGGTGGGACCATCTGAAGGACATGGCCGGGGTCCTGGCAGGTTTCGCTTCGTCGGTGGTGGGACGGGTCGATGCCTACCTGGCACTGGTCGGCCCCTCGATGGCCGATGTCACCGACGATCCGGAGGGTGGCGAGGTGTTCGCCGAGTGCATGGAGGCCTGGCGGGCACTGCCCGAAGAGGCACGCCGGAGGGTGAGGCTCGTCACCCTGCCCATGGACGACATCGACGAGAACGCGGCGATGGTGAACGCCCTCCAGCGCCACGCCACGATCGTCGTGCAGAAGAGCCTGGTGGAGGGATTCGGCCTCACCGTGGCCGAGGGCATGTGGAAGGGCAGGGCGATGGTGGCCTCCCGCGTCGGCGGCATCACCTCCCAGGTGGTGCCCGGTACCGGCATCCTGCTCGACGACCCGGCGGATCTCACCGCGTTCGGGGAGACGCTCGCCGAGCTCCTCGAGGAGCCCGACGAGATCCTCCAGCTCGGAACGAACGCCCGCCGGCACGTGCTCGAGAACTTCATCGGCGACAAGCACCTGCTGCACTACGCCCAGCTCATCGACTGGCTGGTGTCGCAGGAGGCGGCTCCCGGCTGATCTCCGGCTCGCGGCTCGGCTCGGCGACGGCCCGCCGGGTCCGCTCGGCGAGGTCGACGTGCCCGGCGAAGTCGTCACCCGTCGGCAGGATGGGCACGCCCACGACCACCTCGACAAGACCCGGGCCGTCCGCCAGAGGCAAGAGTCCCCTGACCGATGAGTGCCCGTGGGTACGGGCCACCCGCCGGCTCCACGCCCGCCCCCCGGGGCACGGGCACCGACGGTGTCCTCCCGTGCTCAGCCGGCGGCGTCCCCAACCCCGGCCGTCGGAGCCGGCCACAGGTCCTCCGGCTCCCTGTCCCGTGTCTCGGGGACCAGCCAGAACAGCCCGGCCATCAACGCCGCGGGGAGGAACGTGAGGGCCGCGGCCACGGTGAATCGATTGCCGACATCGGCCACCGCGCCGAACACGACCAGCCCGACCACCGCCCCGATGACGCCCGCGGCCACCCACCATCCGGCCACCGACGCCCGTACCGAGGTGGGGAACAGCTCGGTGAGGAGGGAGCCCGCCGCGGGGGCGAAGACCGAGCCGGCCATCACGCCGAGGATGTAGCCGACCACCAGGGCGGGGCGCGACCCGGCGTAGGCGAGCCCACCGAACACGGCGAGCCCGACCATCGCCAGCGCTGCCGTGGGGCGGCGACCCAGGTGGTCGGACAGCCATCGCCCGATCAACAGGCCGACCAAGCCGGCCAGCCCTGCCCCGACGACCATGGCGGCCGTCACATACCCGGGTTGGTGCAGGACATTCTGGGCGTAGAGGAACACGAAGCTGTTGGCCGGCCCGGTGATCACCGAGACCGCAAAGGCGATCACGACGATCACCGCCAATCGACGGCGGAACTGCGGACCGACCGCGCCGACCACCGGCAGGGGGTGCTCCGCGGCCGCAGCTTCGATGGTGAACCGGTCGGGCTCCTCGATCCACTTGCGGAGGACCGGCACCAGCGCCAACGGCACCAGCACCAACGCGAACAGGCCCCGGAACCCGAGCGCCCCCGATGCCAGGCTGTGGATGACGGCGATCAGACCGGCACCGACCCCGTAGCCGGCGGCGGTCAGCGCCACCGCCGATGCCCGGTTCCGGGAGTCGGTCTGCTCTGCCGCGGCGACCTGGGAGAGGGCGTTGGTGGCGCTGAGCATCGGGCGACCGCAGGCGAAGATGGCCACGAACCACCAGTAGCCGGGGCTGGCCGCCGACACCACCGTCAGGGCCAGGCCGAGGGACAAGGTGCCGAGGAGCAGGGTTCGACGGCCGTACCGGTCGGCCAATCCGATGAGCGGCAGGCTGCCCAGCGATGCGAGCCGGATGATCGCCAGCCCGATGCCGAGCTCGGTGCCCGACAGCCCGACCTGGTCGGCGATGCTGGCGCCGTGGGTCACCCGACCGAAGTCGCGGGCGACGTCGCCGAGGGCGGCGACCAGCCCGAACTGACCGAAGCCCGAGGCGAACGCCGCCAATGCCACGCCGATGACGGCGCGGCTGGTCCAGGCGTGGAGGCGGAGCGGTGGGGCCGCCCCCGATCCCGGTCCCGTGCCGGGCCCCGGCATCACGGTGACGGCTCCCGGTCCGGGGCGGCAGTCCGCCCGGCCCCTGCCGCGGGTACGGGGTCTGTCCCGGGGTGCGCGGGCGTCCCACCGGTCGGCGTCGCGCCCTCCGGCCCCGCCCGTTCCGCTTCCCTCCGTCGGCCCGGCCAGAACGGCGCGTCGAGCAGCGTGAACAGGACCAGGGCCACGCCCGTCCCGCTCAGCAGGTACCAGGGCCACGGACCGAGCAGCCGCAGCACCGTCCACTCGCCGGGTGGCTCACGGAGGAACATGTAGTTGGCGCCGGTCAGTGCGTCGACCAGCCCGACCACTGCCGTGTAGCCGACCGTGATGCCGAAGACCCGGGGGACCGCTCCCGGCCGGGGCTCGATACGCATGCCGACCACCAGGAAGAGGGCGGCCAGCACGATGCCGATGTGGCCGGCCACGTACTGGAAGAACACCAGATGCGGGAACCCGACGTTGAGATCCGGGGTGATGATCCCCTGCAGGGTGCCGGCGAGGCCCCAGAAGTACGTGAGCTCGACCAGCAGGGCGACGCGCCACCAGCACGCCACCGCGGCCACGACGACGCCCACGTTGCACAGCGCCAGCGGGAGTGAGGTCTTGGGTGACCACGTGCCCTGCACGACGAGTGCCACGGTGTAGCTGACGGCATCAGCCGCCAGCAGGAGGCCGATACCGCGGGCCACCAGCACCGTCCAGCGGCCCGGATGCCGCCGGGCGGCCGTGCAGAGGACGATGCAGCCCATCGCAGCAGCGACGACCGACGACCAGTAGCTGACGGGCGAGATGGCCGCGTTCACGTGGCACCGGCGGCGGAGCCGGGTGTGCCCGCCGGCCGGCGGCTCGGTGGCGCCCAGGTCGCACCGGGCGGGAACGGAGCCGATCCGGCCCTCGGGAAGCCGGATGGTGGGGACGGCATCCGATCAACCCGGCAGCGTGTAGCGGGCGAAGACGTGCCATCCGACGAACGCCCAGAGGGCGATGAGGGCGAGCCGCCCGGGGGGTCGCCCCCACAGTGCCGATCCCATGCTCGTGAGGCTCGTCCACCGTGGGCCCGCCCGGTGGCAGAAGATCTCCCAGGTGAGCCCGGCGACGGCGAGCACCAGCCAGGCGACGGTCACCGCCACGTCAGGCCGCCCTGTCCGACCGGTGGCACACCACGCCGGCGACCGGGGCCCATCCCACGGCCAGCCAACCCAGGAAGAGGACGAAGCGCACACCGTGCCGGCCCAGCGCATGGTCGATCACGGTGCTCAACGTCGGAACGCCGGCCGATCTCCCGCCCAGGGCCAGGCCGACCGCCTCGAGTCCGACGGCCAGCAGGATGAGCAGCACCCACGGGAACGTCGAGCGCAACTGCAGACCGCCCACTCCCCGGGCATCGACTGCAGCCCCAGCCCCAGCCCCAGCTCCAGCCTCGACCCGACTGCCCGGCAGGCCGACCCCCGCCACCACCGTGAGCAGGGCAACGGGGAGGCCGACGGCGACGTACGCGGAGGTGGTGAACGGCTGCAGCCCGGTGGCCCACCATGCGTAGGCGGCCGACCCGGCCGCGCCGGCGACGCCGGCCGCGCGGAGCAGGACGGCGCTGCGGGGCGGTCGTCTCACAGTGTCATCGCAGTTCGGATGTCACACCGAGGCATGTCGAGCACACTCCCACGGATCCACCGGCCGTCCGCTCGAGCCTCCCTGAGTCGCCGCCATGTGCCGAAGGACCCGTCCTCTCCCCGTTGACGAGGGACGGCAGGCGCCGCGACCCCGGTTCAGACGTCCGATCAGTCGATGGTAGGGCCTTCCCACAACTGGCGGGGGTTTCTCCACGGCCCCCACGGCGGCACGCGCCCCCCAGGATGCGGCGCCACCTCCCCCGTGGCCGGGGCGCCCGGGGTCAGGATGCGGTAGGCGCCTCATCGAAGGACCCGATCACCTCGGCCCGCCACCGACGCAGTTCCGCGGAGTGCTCGGTGTCGGTCCTCCCCATGCGGACCAACACCAGATCGAGGGCCGGGCAGACGTCGATGTACTGCCCCTCGTGGCCGGCAGCCCAGAACGTCCCGAACGGATCGCCCGCCGTCCACCAGTGCAGCCCGTAGAGGTTGCCGTCGTCGGGGTCGGCGGACCGGGCCCGGCGGCCGTCGTCGACCCAGCCCTCGGGGAGCATCCTGCGGCCCTCCCACACCCCGTCACGGAGGTACAACAGGCCGAAGCGGGCGAAGTCCCGGGCCGTGCCGTATGCGTACGAGGAGGCCACCCAGGTTCCCGCGTCATCGAAGGTGGTGGCGGCGGAGTCCATGCCGAGCGGCGCGAACAGCCGGTCGGCGAGGAATCGCCGGTAGGGCTCACCCGGCCCGGTGCTCCGGGCCACGATGCCCGAGATCACGTTGCTGGTCCCGCTCGAGTAGTTGAACCGCGTGCCCGGTTCCGCTGCCAGCTGCCGATCGGCGGCAAACGCCGCCATGTTCCCGGTGCCCCGCCCGAACAGCATCTGGATCACATCGGAGCCCTCGGCATCCACATAGTCCTCGGTGAAGTCGAGCCCGTCGCGCATGGCGAGCAGGTGCCTCAGGGTGATCGCCCGGCGGGGGTCCCCCGGGGACTGCCAGGCAGGGACCGGCGCCGGATCGTCGAGCGCCAGCCGTCCCTCGCCGACCAGCAGTCCCACCACGGCGTGCAGCAGCGACTTGGCCACCGACCACGAGAGCAACGGGGTCTCCCGGACCACCGGCCTGCCGGGCCCGTCCCACCGGGGCAGATGCCCGCCGTAGCGCTCGAGGACGAGCCGGCCACGATGGACGATCACCACGGCGTAGGTCTCGTGCAGCGGCCCATCCGGGTCGAAGGCCCGGGCCACCAGCGGGTCGAGCTCGACACCGCCGGGGAGGTCGCCCTCCGGCCAGGCCCCGGTCGGCCAGGGCACATCGGCCGGTTGTCCCGGAAGCGGAAGAAGCGGGCCATCGGAGGGGTCGGGGTTCGTCATCGGATCGGATCGGTCAGACGAAGAACTCGCCGCCGTTCACGTCGATGCTCTGGCCGGTGACCCCGCCCGAGAGGTCGGAGACCAGATAGACGGCTGCTCCCGCCACATCGTCGTCGCTCGGGATCCGGCCGAGGGGGATGTTGGCGGCGATCTCGTCGATGACCACCTGCTCGTCCACCCCCCGGCCCTCGGCAGTCGTCCGGACGTACAGCTCGACGTTGGGCCCCCACATCCAGCCCGGCACCACAGTGTTCACCCGGATACCGTACCCACCCAGTTCCACGGCCAGTGCCCGGGCCGCGGTGTTGAGGGCACCTTTCGACACCGCATACCCCGCCTGCAGGGGAAGCGGGCGGCGGGTGACCATGGAGCTCACGAACACGATGGAGCCGCCCCCCTGCCGCTTCATCGGCACCAACGCCGCCTTGGCCAGCTGCAGCGCTCCGAACAGGTTGACTTCGAGCAGCTTGCGCCACTTGTCGAGGTCGACATCCTCGAACGTCTGGAAGACGTCGGGTCGATACGCGCAGTCGACTAGCGCGTCGACCCGACCGAACTCCTGGTCGGCGGCGGCCACCAGCCGGTCGCACTGCGCGGGATCCACCACGTTGGTGGGCACCACGCGTGCGGTGCCACCATCGGCGGTGATCTCCCCGGCAACCTGCTCGAGGAAGGACGCGGTGCGAGCTCCCATCACCACGGTCGCCCCGTGGCCCGCCAGCGCCAGGGCCACTTCGCGCCCGAGGCCCGGCCCGACGCCGGCCACGACACAGACCCGATCCGACAGCAGCATGATGCCTCCCCAGAGTTGCAGAGCCGGCCAGGGGGCCGGCCGCTCCCCGCTGGTGAGCGAGGCGAACGGGATCGTACTGCGGGCGGGGCAGCCCCGGCACGCAGCCCATAGGATCCGGATGGTCGGCAACGGACGGAGGCGCCATGGACATGGAGTATCGGCGGATGGGCAGATCAGGGCTGAAGGTCAGCGTGCTCTCCTTCGGCTCATGGGTGACCTTCGGCCCCCAACTTGCCGGCAGCCTGGCGGAGGACTGCCTGGCCGCGGCCTACGAGGCCGGGGTCAATTTCTTCGACAACGCCGAGGCGTACTCGTCGGGCGAGTCCGAGCGGATCATGGGGGAGGCGATCGCGTCGTTGGGTTGGCCCCGCCACAGCTACGTGCTGTCGACCAAGCTCTTCTGGGGGATCCATCAGGGTGTCAACATGCGCAACACCCTCAATCGCAAGTACCTGCTGCAGGCCATCGACGGGTCGCTGACGCGCTTCGGCCTCGACTTCGTCGACCTCGTCTACTGCCACCGGCCCGACCCCGGGACACCCATCGAGGAGACGGTATGGGCGATGTCGGAGATCATCTCCTCCGGCAAGGCCCTCTACTGGGGCACCTCCGAGTGGTCGGCAGAGGCACTGCGGGAGGCCTGGGACATCGCCGATCGCCACCACCTGCACAAGCCGGCGGTGGAGCAGCCCCAGTACAACCTGTTGTGGCGTGATCGGGTCGAGCAGGAGTACGCCCCTCTCTACGACGGCATCGGGCTGGGTCTCACCACCTGGAGCCCGCTGAGCTCGGGCCTGCTCACCGGCAAGTACCTCGACGGTGTTCCCGACGGCTCGCGTGCCACCCTCCCCGGGTACGAATGGCTGCGCAATCTCCTCACGGATCCGGCGCGCAACGACAAGGTCCGCTCCCTCCGGTCGATCGCCGAGGAGCTCGACTGCACCCTGGCCCAGCTGTCCATCGCCTGGTGCGCCAACAACCCGCACGTGTCCTCGGTGATCACCGGAGCGAGCCGGGTCGAGCAGGTCCACGAGAACCTGGCCTCCCTGGACGTCCTCCCCAGGCTCACCGACGACGTGCTGAAGAGGATCGACGCCGTCACGGCCTGAGCGGCGGGAGCCTCCGGCTACTCCTTCGGCTGTTGGGGGCCGCCCGGGGAGCTGGCGCTCGGCTCGGACTCTGGGGCACCGGGCCGCGAACCACCGTGCCCGGCCAGGAGCAGGACCTGGTGGCTCACCTGGCGGGACACATAGATCGAGAAGACCGCGGCCGGAATCTCGAAGAACACGGCGAGGAGCACTGCCCGGAAGATCGCGGTGCGACCGTCGGAGGTGGTGATGTCGAACCAGGCATCGACGATCAGCAGGGTGGCAGTGGCCGCAGCCGGAATCTGAACACGCAGGTCGACACGGAACGCCATGTAGGCGGTGCGCACGATGGCGAACACCAAGAGGCAGTCGAATCCCACCCACGCCGCCCGGTAATGGGTGTCCAGGTCTCGACGCGGCAGGTTGACGGCGAGGTAGACCATCCACGGCAGCAGCGCGACCGCGGCGGCCGAGTAGATCCATCCCAGCCGCCGGGCGCGCCGCTTGGCCTGGATGGGCAGCGCCTGGTACACGCTGGCATACAGCTCCGGGTCGGTGCGCTCGTCTTCGGCCACGCCCCAAGCCTAAGGCTCGCCACCCCCGCCCCGCCCCGCCTCCGTGCCGGCCCCTCGGCCCGGGCCGGGGGACCTACGGGTCGTGAGTGGCCGGCCGGGCGGGCAGGGATGGGCCCGAGGGCCCTACGGACGCGGCCCCCGGCCGTCGTCGAGAAGCGCGCCGCGCTTCAGCGCCGCCACCTCGAGGGCGCGCTGGGTTGCCACACCGAAGACCGTGGGGATCCGGTGCCAGCTCCCTTCGGCGGCCAACGACCACGACTGCATGTCGTCGGCCAGGTTGAGCTCGAGGACCTCCTCCAGCTGCGCAACTGCGTCCGGATCACGGACCGGGATCATCGCCTCGACCCGTCGGTCGAGATTGCGCCGGCGCAGATCCGCCGAACCGATGTAGTAGGTGGCCGGACGGCCGGCCTCCCCCCCGAAGCGGAGGATCCGCGAATGCTCGAGGAATCGCCCCACGATGGAGCGGACCGCGATGGTCTCGGACAGGCCCGGCACGCCCGGTCGCAGGCAGCAGATCCCACGGATGATCAGATCGATCGGGACACCCGCCTGGGACGCCCGGTACAGGGCATCGATGACGGCCACGTCGTCGAGCCCGTTGGCCTTGATCACGATGCGCCCGTCGGGTCCCGCCTCGGCCTCCTTGTCGATGCACTCCACCACCCGGTCGCGGATGCCCCCCGGCGACGTGACCAACTCCTGGTAGTGCGGAGGCTGGCTGAACCCGGTGATGTAGTTGAAGAACCGGGTGACATCGGCCCCGAGCTCCGGCCGGCTGGACAGGATGCCCAGGTCCTCGTACATGCGCGCCGTCTTGGGGTTGTAGTTGCCGGTGCCGACATGGCAGTAGAGCCGGACGGCATCTCCCTCCTGACGGACCACCAGGGTCGTCTTGGCGTGCGTCTTGAGACCCATCAGCCCGTAGATCACGTGGGCCCCGGCCTCCTCGAGGGCTCGGGCCCAGCCGATGTTGGCCTCCTCGTCGAAGCGGGCGGTCACCTCGACCAGCACCGCCACCTGCTTCCCGTGCTCGGCGGCGCGCACCAGGGCGGCAACGACCGGGCTGTCCCCCGAGGTCCGGTACAGGCACTGCTTGATGGCCAGGACGTGGGGGTCGTCCGCGGCCTCGTTCATCATCTCCTCCACCGAGGCGGAGAACGAGTCGTAGGGATGGTGGACCAGCACGTCCTGACGGTCGAGCACGGCGAAGATGCTGGCATCCTCCTCACGCTCGACCGTGGTGAAGGCGGCGGGGACCAGGGGCGTCCACGGCTCGTCGTGGAGCTCGGGCCGGTCGAGCGCGTGGACGGCCCACAGGCAGTTCAGCCCCAGGGGGCCGGCGAAGCGGTAGACGTCGTCGGGACCCAGCCCCAGCTCCTCGGTCAGTCGCTCGACCGGGGCCTCGGACGTGCGCGAATCCACCTCCAGGCGCACCACGGGGAGGAACCGGCGCCGGCGCAGCTCTTCCTGGAGGGCCAGGAGCAGGTCGTCGGCGGCGTCGTCGTCGAGGGCCAGGTCGGCGTCCCGGGTGACCCGGAAGATACAGGGCGCCCCCACGTCCATCCCCGGAAAGAGCTCGTCCAGGAAGGCGATCAGCGTCTGTTCGAGGGGGATGAAGCGGTCCCCACCTGGCAGCCTCAGCAGGCGGTCCACGTTCGGGGGGACCTTGACCCGGGCGAATCGGGACGTGCCGTCCTTGCGGTTGCGCACCTCGACACCCACGTTGAGCGAGAGGTTGGAGATGTACGGGAAGGGATGGCTCGGATCGACGGTCAGCGGGGTGACTACCGGAAGGATCATCCGGTCGAACAGCTCGTGGAGGTACGAGCGATCCTTTGCGTCCATGGTCTCCCAGTCGCAGAGCTCGATCCCCTCGACCTTGAGCGCGGGGGACAGTCGGTCCAACAGCAGCGACTCCTGACGGCGCACCATGCGCTCCAGGGACGCCCGTACGTCACCGAGGAGCTGCTCGGGCGTGCTGCCGTTGAGGGCGAGGCTCTTGATGCCGGCAACGACCTGGCGGCGCAGGCCGGCCACCTGCACCTGGAAGAACTCGTCGATGCGCTCGCTGAACAGGACCAGGAACTTGACCCGTTCGAGCAACGGGATGTCCGTGTCGTCCACCAGGTCCAGCAGCCGGTCGTTGAAATCGAGATCCGACAGCTGGCGAGCGAAGTACCTGGAGTCGGAACCGGGCCCTGTATACGCCTGGGAACCACGTACCGCATCCACACTCATCGGACCAACGATAGCCTCCGGCCCCCCGTCGCCTCCGGAGCCGCCGTCACCAGGAGCGGCATGGAGGTACCCCGTGGAAAGCGCAGGGCCGCTGCGGCGCGGCCCTCGGCTCCGGCGTGCGTGGACCCGCCGGAGGTGGGCCACAATGGGGAGAGCAGACCCGCTGAGGAAAGGCGCACTCCGTGAGCACTGATCGCACGATCGAGGTCGTTGTGGAGATCCCCCGTGGAAGCCGCAACAAGTACGAGTACGACCACGAACGCCATGTCATGCGGCTCGACCGCCGCTTGTTCTCCGCGACCTTCTACCCGGCCGACTACGGCTTCGTGCCCGACACCCTGGCCGAGGACGGCGACCCGCTCGACGCCCTGGTGCTCCTGGACGAGCCGACCTTCCCGGGTTGCCTGGTCGAGAGTCGGCCGGTGGGGGTCTTCTGGATGACCGACGAGAAGGGGCCGGATGCCAAGATCATCTCGGTGGCCTGCGGTGATCCCATGTGGGAGAGCACCCGGAACCTGGAAGAGCTCCCGCCGCACCTCACCTTCGAGATCGCCCACTTCTTCGAGGTCTACAAGGACCTCGAACCGGACAAGCTGACCACGGTGGGCGGATTCGACGGGGTAGACGCGGCGTGGGAGGAGATCGAGCGCTCGTTCGAGCGCGCACGATCCCTCGGTCGGTGACCTTCGGCGAACGCTGCCGGTGATGCGGCCCGGGTCATCCCGCCCGAGCCCCGGTGGTCAACCGAGGATCTTCGCCTTCTCCGCAGCGAACTCCTCGTCGGTCAGGACACCCGAATCGTGGAGTCCCGCCAGCTCCTTCAGCTGGGCGAACTTGTCATCGGTGCTTTCGGCCTGAGGCTGTGGGGCAGCTGCCGGTGCCGGTGCGGCCTGCTGGGCCGCTGCGGCCTGCTGTTGGTTGGCCTTGTTGGCGCCTGCCTTGGACCCCATATAGGCGACTCCCCCGATGGCGGCAACACGGAGCAGTGGGCTTCTACGCATCATCATCGGAACGCTCCTCTCTACGACTCGGCGCCGAGGTCGATGCCGAGGGCGAATGCGATCTCCGCGGCGGCCGATACGATCCGGACGTTGCCGACGGTGGGGTTGAGGGCGACCAGGAGGCCGAGGATCTCCTCGGGTGTGACGCCGGCATCGAGGGCCATCCCGACCTGGAAGGCATAGGAGGCCGGGGCGGCTTCCGAAGCGATCAGGGCGGCGATGTTGGCCAACGAGTAGGACTTGGGATCGAGCCCGGACGCGTCGAGGTTGTCGAGCCGCGCCTGGAACAGGCCTTCGAGGGCGCCGGCATCGTGTTGCGCGACACCGAGCAGGGTGTCGCTGACGTTGGACGAGACGGTCATGGTCATTCCTCCACTTGTTCTTCGGATCACACCTGATGGCATGGAAGCCAGGGCGACCGTTCCCGCAGGGACAGCTGCGATCGGACCGCCCAGCCACCTTACCGGATCGGCTGCGCGTCCACCGGGCCGTTCAGGCGGCATCCGACTCCTCCTCGGACTCGAACGACCCGAGGATGACCGCGGCGGCCTGCTGGATTCGTCCGCACGATGCCCGAATGCCGGCGACGGCCTGCTCGCCGCCGCCGGCCCACGAGGCGACGTAGCCGAACGAGTAGGCGCCGCTGTCCAGCCCGAGGACCCGGCAGACGACGTAGGAGGTGGACTCTGCTTCGAGCTCGGCCAGGGCCCGGTCGCCGAGCCCCTCGTGGAGCAGGGCGTGGGCCAGCTCGTGGACGAGGGTCTTCGCCCGCTGGGCCGGGGAGTTGCGACCCTCCACCCGGATGCGGCGGAGGGTGAACGCGCAGTCACCGTTGACCCCGTCGGGGAGCTCGGTGACGTCGACGGCGTAGCCGACCGATCCGGCCACCTCGGTCAGCCGGGCGAAGCACTGCGCCGGCTCGTCGCCGAGGAGCCTGCGGCACACGGCCGGCAGCTCCTCTCCCTCCGTCTGGGAGATGTCGAACACCGCGACATATCGAAACCCCCGGACGGTTCCCCTGTGCTCCCCGTTCTCCCCGTCGGAGTCCTCGGCCGCCCTGGCCACCATCGGCGCCAGGATCCAGATGGCCTTCTCCCCCTTGCGCACCGACCGCCCGAGCTTCTTCCACGCCCTGAAGCCGGCGACCCTGCTGGCATCGGGACACTGGGCGGCGATGAGCACGACGTTTCCGAAGCTGTAGCGGTGGAATCTGCACTGGACGTCGAGATGCCGCCGCCACTGCTCGGAGTCGGTCAGATCCGAGATCCCGGTTGTCAGCTGTTCCAGCAGTTCGTTGCGTTGGGTGGCGTCCATGACGTGCAGGTCCTTCGTGGGTCGTGGCGTGGTGCACCCGAACCCCGCGTACGGGCCGATCGGATGGGCCCCCTTCGAGGAGGATCCGCCGGGCCGGTGCCGGTCCGACAACGGAACGTGCGGTCGGATCCGTCAGAGCATGGGTCGGGTGCCACCGGGTGGACGGCCCCGCCGAGGGGCGATCGCCGAGACCTCCGCGGCTCCGGTGGCCCCGGGAGGCGGTCCCCGGGACCGCCGGCCGGAGGGCGAGCCGGACAGCGTCGGCCGTCCGTGGATCAGGACTGTACGCCCGGCCTGTGACGCTGTGTCCGGTCGCCCGGCGTTCCGCTGGACCAGGATGCCCCAAAGGCCCTGGTCGGGAGGTGCATCAGCTGGGCCAGAGCCGACAGCCCGGTCGGTCGCGCCGTATCTGCTTCGACAGCAACGAGCCGGCGATCGCCGATCCCGACCACAATAGGGCGGTGCGGTGGCATTCGCTGTGACGGCCCCGACCGTGGCACGGGTCCGCATCCGGGTGAGCGGGGTGGTCCAGGGCGTGGGGTTCCGCCCCTTCGTGTACGGCCTGGCGACTTCCCTCGGGATGGCCGGCCACGTCGGCAATGACGCCGATGGCGTCTTCATCGAGGCGGAGGGCCCGCGTGCCGCCATCGACGAGTTCGAACGCCGGCTGCGGGCGGACGCGCCGCCGCGCTCCCTCGTCGACCGGGTCGCAACCGAGGCGCTGGAGCCGTCGGGAGCCGTCGGGTTCTCGATCGTCGAGAGCGACCCGGGGGGAGGCAGCGACGTCACGCCGGTCCCTCCGGACACCGCGGTGTGCGAGGCGTGCCTGGCCGAGCTGCACGACCCGTCCGACCGCCGCTACCGCTACCCGTTCATCGCCTGCACCCACTGCGGCCCGCGCTTCAGCATCGTGACCGGCCTGCCCTATGACCGCCCCTCCACGACGATGGCCCGCTTCGACCTCTGCCCCGCCTGTCGACGCGAGTACGAGGACCCCACGGACCGCCGGTTCCACGCCCAACCAACGGCCTGCCCCGCATGCGGCCCGCAGCTGGCATTCCGCGCCGTCGGCGAGACAGGGCCTTCGGCCCACCGGGACGACGCCCTCGCCGCCGCGCTGCGCGTGCTGGCCGACGGGGGCATCGTCGCGGTGAAGGGAGTCGGCGGCTACCACCTGGCCGTCGACGCCACCAGGACCGAGGCCGTCGAGCGCCTCCGGAGGCGCAAGCGGCGCCCGGCCAAGCCGTTCGCGGTGATGGCCCGCGACCCCGGCGTGGCGGCGTCGCTCGCCCACCTGACGCCAGACGCCTCCTCCTTGTTGGCTTCCCCGCAGGCCCCGGTGGTGCTGGCGCCCGCCCGGTCGGACGAGCCCGGTCCGGCGCGCCTAGCCCGGGCAGTGGCGCCCGGCAACGGGTCCCTCGGGCTCCTGGTCCCCTACTCACCCCTCCACCATCTGCTGTTCACGCCCCACCCGGCAGTGCCCGAGGCGTCCTTCACCGCCCTGGTGATGACCTCGGCCAACCTGGCCGAGGAACCGATCTGTACCGACCCCGACGAGGCCGATGCCCGTCTCGACGGGATCGCCGACGCCTGGCTGCACCACGATCGCCCCATCCACGTCGCCTGCGACGACTCGGTGGTGCGTTCCGTCGACGGCGCGATGCTGCCCGTCCGCCGCAGCCGTGGCTACGCCCCCCTGCCCGTCGCGCTCCCTCTCGCCTCCGTGCCTGCCCTGGCGGTCGGCGGGGAGCTCAAGACCACCGCCTGTCTGGCGGCCGGGCACCGCGCCGTCATGAGCCAGCACGTTGGGGACATGGGCAACCTCGAGACACTGGCCCTCCTGGACCGCACCGTGGACGTGCTGATATCCCTGACCCGCATCCGGCCCGAGCTGGTGGTGGCCGACACCCATCCCGCCTACCTCTCCCAGCGGTGGGCCTCCGGCCGCGCCGGCTCGCTGGGCGCACCGCTGGTGCTGGTTCAGCACCACCACGCCCACCTCGGATCGCTGCTCGCCGAGCACGGCGTGGCACCGGGCGAGGATGTCCTCGGATTCGTCTTCGACGGAACCGGCTTCGGCTCCGACGGCACCATCTGGGGTGGCGAGGTGCTGCTCGGCTCGTACGGGGCGGCGGAACGGGTGGGCCACCTGGTCCCCATCGCCCTCCCCGGGGGGGACGCGGCGATCCGCCGGCCGCCCCGCAGTGCACTCGCCCACCTCCGCGCCGCGGGTATCCAGTGGGATCCCTTGCTCCCTCCGGTGGCCGCCGCCGACGTGACCGAACGCCAGGTGGTCGAAAGGATGCTCGACACCGGCACCTCCTGCATTCCCACCACCAGCATGGGCCGCCTGTTCGACGCAGTGGCCAGCCTGCTCGGGGTGTGCCAGGACGCCGACTACGAGGGACGGGCCGCCATCGAGTTGGAGGCGCTGGCTGCGACGGTGCCTCCCCGGCCCGGAGGCGGCACGGCCTGGCGGCTCGACGTGCGATCGGGAGGCGATGGCCTGCTGATCGACCCCGCTCCTGCGCTGCGGGCCGGGGTCGCCTCGGTGCGGTCCGGCGTACCGGCTGCCCTCGCCGCCCGGTTCTTCCACGACGCCGTGGCCGACGCCGTGGCCGAGGTGGCCCGCCGGGTCCGGGTCGAGCACGGCGTCACCACCGTCGGGCTCACCGGCGGGGTGTTCCAGAACGCTTTGTTGTCGGGCGGCTGCCATGGCAGGCTGGCCGCAGAGGGATTCACGGTGCTCACCCACCGGGTCGTGCCACCGAACGACGGAGGTCTGGCGCTCGGCCAGATTACGGTCGCCGCCGGCGGCGGCGGAGGGAGCTGAACGCAATGTGTCTCGGGATTCCCGGCAGGGTCGAGGAGGTGTGGGAGGCCGACGGTACCCGCATGGCCACGGTCGACTTCGGCGGCGTCCGCAAGGAGGTCTGTCTGGCCTACGTGCCCGACGTCGTGGTCGGTGACTACACGATCATCCACGTCGGGTTCGCCCTGACCCGGCTCGACGAGGCGTCCGCACTCGAGACGCTGGCGCTGTTCCGCGAGGCCGGGCTGCTCGACCAGGAGCTGGGCACGCCGTGAGGTACCTCGACGAATTCGCCGACCCCGGGCTGGCCCGGGGCCTGCTCGACGACATCGCCCGGACGGTCACCCGGCCGTGGTCGATCATGGAGGTCTGCGGGGGGCAGACCCGCACGATCATCCGCAACGGCATCGATCAGCTGCTGCCCGACGACGTCACTCTCATCCACGGCCCGGGCTGCCCGGTCTGCGTGACGCCGCTCGAGACCATCGACCGCGCCCTGGCCATTGCCGCCCGCCCCGAGGTCATCTTCTGCACGTTCGGCGACATGGCCCGCGTGCCCGGGTCGAACGGCGACCTGCTCAGCGTCAAGGCGGCCGGGGGGGACGTCCGGCTGGTCTACTCACCACTCGACGCGGTGAATCTCGCGCGCCGGTTCCCCGAGCGGGAGGTCGTGTTCTTCGCCATCGGCTTCGAGACCACGGCGCCCGCCAATGCCATGACGGTACAGATGGCCCGACGCCTCGGGCTGGCCAACTTCTCGCTGTTGGTGTCCCACGTCCTCGTCCCGCCGGCGATGACGGCGATCCTCGAAGCCCCCCGACGCCGGGTGCAGGGATTCCTCGCTGCCGGGCACGTGTGCACCGTCATGGGCATGGCCCAGTACGTCCCGCTGGTGGAGCGCTACCAGGTCCCGATCGTGGTCACCGGCTTCGAACCCCTCGACATCCTCGAAGGCATCCGGCGGGTACTGGCCCAGCTCGAAGAAGGGCGGGCCGAGCTGGAGAACGCATACCCCCGCGCCGTCTCCTTCGAGGGGAACCCGACGGCCCGGCAGGTCGTCGACGAGGTCTTCGAGGTGTGCGACCGGCAGTGGCGGGGCATCGGGCTGATCCCCCGCTCGGGCTGGCGCCTCGCCCCGGCCTTCGCCGGGTTCGATGCCGAGCGGCGCATCGACGTGGGGAGCATCGTGGCCGAGGAGTCGCCCCGGTGTCGCAGTGGAGAGGTGCTCCAAGGTCACATCACCCCACCACAGTGCGAGGCCTTCGGCACGGAGTGCACCCCCCGCTCGCCTCTCGGGGCCCCCATGGTGTCGAGCGAGGGAGCCTGTGCGGCCTACTACCAGTTCCGCCGGCTCAGCGGGCCGGCACTGGCGAGCAGTTGACGGGGCCCCTTCGGTGACCACCACGCCCCTCGATCCGGAGAACTGGTCGTGCCCGGTGCCCCTCCGGGACCATCCCACCATCGTGATGGGTCACGGCGGGGGCGGCCGCCTGGGGGCCGAGCTCATCGAGCACCTCTTCCTTCCGGCCCTCGGGGGCTCCGGAAGCATCCTGGCCCAGCTCGGAGACGCGGCAGTCGTGCAGGTGGGCACCGCGCGGCTCGCCTTCAGCACGGACTCGTTCGTCGTGCGACCCCGCTTCTTCCCCGGGGGGAACCTCGGCGATCTCGCCGTCAACGGCACCGTCAACGACGTGGCCATGACCGGGGCGGTGCCCCTCTTCCTCTCCGCCGGCTTCGTGCTCGAGGAGGGGTTGGGCATCGACGAGCTGGGGATCCTGGCCCAGACCATGGGGGCGGCGGCCCGCCGGGCCGGCGTGGAGGTGGTGACCGGCGACACCAAGGTGGTCGACGCCGGTCACGGCGACGGTGCCTACATCACGACGGCCGGCGTGGGACTGATCGCCCAAGGCGTGGACCTCGGGCCCCACCGGGTGCGGCCGGGTGACGTCGTGCTGGTCTCGGGGCCGATCGGGCTGCACGGCATCGCCGTGCTCTCCGTGCGGGACGGCTTCGAGTTCGGTTCCGAGGTCCTCTCGGACACGGCACCGCTCAACGGGCTGGTGGCCGCGCTGCTGGCTGCCGGGGTCGACGTGCACATGATGCGCGACCCGACGCGTGGCGGGGTCGCCGCCATCCTCAACGAGATCGCCGCCAGCTCCGGCACGGGCGTGGAGATCGTGGAGCGCTCGGTGCCTGTACCCGAGACCGTCGGCGCCGCCTGCAGCCTCCTCGGGCTCGACCCGCTCGAGGTGGCCAATGAGGGGCGACTGGTCGCCTTCGTCGGGCGCGACGACGCCGACCATGCCCTGGAGGTGCTCCGGGCCGACCCGCTCGGCGTCGGAGCCACCGCCATCGGCGAGGTCATCGCAGAGCATGCCGGCGTGGTGGTGGCCCGCACCGGAATCGGTGGCACCCGGGTCGTCGACCTTCCCCTGTCCGAGCAACTACCCCGCATCTGCTGAAGGCGGAGACCCGTGCACGAGCTCTCGCTGTGTCGTTCGATCGCCGGCATCGTCGGCGACCACGCGGCCGGCCACTCCGTCGAGCGGGTGCGGGTGCGCATCGGCGCCCTCCGACAGGTCGTCCCGGAGACCCTCGTCTACTGCTGGGGAGTGCTCAACGAGGGGACCGAGCTGGCCGGATCGACGCTCGAGGTCGATCAGGTGCCCGCCGCGATCGACTGCACGGCCTGTGGCGCCCACACGCACCTCTCACTCCCGGTGCTGCGGTGCGGGAGATGCAACAGCAGCGACGTCGTCCTCGTGTCCGGCGAGGAGTTCCTCGTCACATCCCTCGACCTGACGGAGGCCTAGATGGGCAGGTTCCACCGCCACGCTGACGGCACTGCCCACGACCACTCCGGTGGCGACGGCCACGGCCACGACGACGACCACCGGGACGTGGGAGATCACTCCGGCTACGACTCGGGGCCACTCCGTGTCGAGGTGCTCGAGCGAATCCTCGGTGAGAACGACCGCACCGCCGCGGCGAATGCAGTGGACTTCGCCTCCGCCGGTGTCCCGGTGGTCAACCTCATGTCGTCGCCGGGGGCGGGCAAGACCTTGCTGCTGCAGCGCACG
Organism: Acidimicrobiales bacterium; assembly: GCA_036722795.1. GTDB lineage: Bacteria > Actinomycetota > Acidimicrobiia > Acidimicrobiales > RAAP-2 > Bog-756. The sequence goes on from DAIMIK010000012.1 coordinate 36,413, forward strand.
CTCGAGCGGCTCGCGCCCACCACGCGGATCGGGATCGTCGAGGGCGACATCGAGACGAGCCTCGATGCCGATCGCCTGACAGGACTGGGCGCCGCCGTCTCGCTGGTCAACACCGGCAACGGGTTCGGCGGCGAGTGCCACCTGGACGCCACGATGGTGCGGTCGGCACTGCCACGCCTCTCCCTCGCCGACCTCGACCTCCTAATCATCGAGAATGTCGGAAACCTGGTCTGCCCCGCAGAGTTCGCCATCGGCGAGAACACCCGGGCGATGGTCTACTCGGTCACGGAGGGAGAGGAGAAGCCACTCAAGTACCCGGTCATGTTCCGGGCCGTCGAGATGGTCGTCGTCAACAAGATCGACCTCCTTCCTCACCTCGATTTCGACCTCGACCTCTTCCTCGCAAACCTGGCGGACGTGAATCCCGGCGTTCGCACCGTCCTCACCAGTGCCCGAACAGGTGAAGGCATCGATGCCTGGTGCGCGTGGCTGACCGGCGTCACTTCCGACTGAGTCCGGCTGAGTCCGGCTGTCGGTCAATCCCACCCGCTGCCTCCCGCGTCGGCTCCGACGGAATCGGGTCTCGCACGGTCGCCTAGTATCGATGGACCGGTGGTTGCGATTTACAGGCGCCGTGCGTGCCGCCTGTGAATCCGCCGTGCCCGGGGATGTAGCTCAGTTGGCTAGAGCACCTGCTTTGCAAGCAGGGGGTCGTGGGTTCGAGTCCCATCATCTCCACCAAGTAAGCCCAGGTCAGCGACTTGGTGCCCTTCGGACCCTCCCTCGACCGGCATCTGTCCCTACACTTGTCCCTACAAACCTGGGACGGGCACGGGAAGGTGTAGGGACAGCGATGGCCGGATCCATTCGTCAGCGGAAGGACCGGGGGTCCGACACGTGGGAGCTGCGCGTGTTCATCGGCCGGGACGATCAGGGCCGGCCGAGACAGCGCAGCATCCTGTTCCGGGGTGGCAAGCGAGCAGCCGAACGGGAGCTGGCGCGGCTCGTCACCGAACAAGAGAGCTCGCCGGCCGCCATCCCCCAGGAGGAAGCGCGGGCCTGGGGATCGTCCACGACGATCAACGAGGCGATCGAGGGGTGGAAGGAGAACGGGTGGGCGGATCTGTCCCCGAAGACGGTCCGGGGCTACGAGGAGATCTGGGAGCGGTATGTCCGGAAGACGATCGGAGCGAAGCGCATCGCTGCCCTCAACGCATTCGAGATCGAGCGGTACTTCCGTAATCTGAAGGATGGGGGGGCGGGCAGGGACACCGTCCGCCGGGTCCGAGTC
>DAIMIK010000013.1:0-35858 GCA_036722795.1 Acidimicrobiales bacterium
TGGTCGCGCCGATCCAACTGATCCCACCTGTTCCGTACTCGCGACGTGGTGCCACACGAGGATGGAAACGGAAATTGGGCCACGATTGGGCCATACAGGCCCCTCCCAGGGACAAAAGCCCTGGTAGACGGTGAGCCGGCCTGTAGGCGGGATTCTGTCCACCCCCTTGCGGGAGTTGGGTGGCCATCCATCTGAGCGGTCTACCTGGGGGCGGTGCTCTCTGCAGAGCACCGGACGGGCAGCCCGTTCCCCCTGTTCGACCTTGCTCCGGGTGGGGTTTACCAAGCCGACCGGGTCACCCCGGCCGCTGGTGCGCTCTTACCGCACCGTTTCACCCTTACCTGTGCGCTGCCCGAGGGCCTCGCCATCGGCGGTCTGTTCTCTGTGGCACTTTCCTGCAGGTCACCCCGACTGGCCGTTAGCCAGCACCCTGCCCTGTGGAGTCCCGACCTTCCTCGGTCCGTTCCCGACCGGAGGGGTGACCCCCTGCCGGTACGAGCCGCGACCACCCGGCCGGCTCACCGTCGCCCCCATCGTCCCACACCGGGCATTCCCGGACACGAAGGGTGCGGGGGAGGCCCGCGACGACGTCCTGTCGACACCGACGGCGGCCGTCGCCTGACGGGCATCGGGACCCGCTCGGACGGCAGGTGGGCGGGGCGGTCCCACCCGCGTTCTAACCTGGCGCCGTGTCCCTCGGATCACGCACCACTCGGCCCGGCTCCGATCCCACCGACGGCGACGCGCTCTCGATCAGCGATCTGTACGGTCGGATCGACCGGGCCCTAAAGAGCGCGCTGCCGGGCGAGGTGTGGGTGTCGGGCGAGGTGCGGTCGTTCAATGTCAGCTCCCGTGGCCACTGCTACCTCGACCTGGTCGATCCGGTCACCGCCCAGGACAGCGGCACCCCCGTCCTCAAGGTGGTGTGCTGGTCCGGCCGGTGGAGCCGGGTCCGGACCACCCTCGACCAGCTCGGGATCACCCTCGATGCCGGCCTGGTGGTCCGGGTCCGCGGCGAAGTCCAGCTCTACAAGCCGCGTGGTGACATCAGCTTCATCCTGTCGGAGCTCGACACCGATGCGCTGATGGGCAAGGTGGCGGCCGAACGCGCCCGTCTGATCAAGGCGCTGGTTGACGAGGACCTGTTCGACCGCAACCGGCGCGTCCCGGTCCCCCGTCTCCCGCTTCGGGTCGGCCTGGTGGCCAGCCCCGGCACCGAGGGCTCCCGCGACTTCATCGGCCGCCTCCGCGCCTCGGGAATGGCCTTTGACGTTCGCACCGTGCCCACCCAGGTGCAGGGCCGCGAGGCGCCGGCCTCGGTGGCGTCGGCCATCCGGCGTCTGCAGAGCGAACCGTGCGACGTCATCGTGGTCGTCCGGGGTGGCGGATCCAAGGCCGACCTGGCCACCTTCGACGCCGAACCGGTGGCCAGGGCCATCGCCACCTCCGCTGTCCCGGTGTGGACCGGCATCGGCCACACCGGCGACCAGTCGGTGGCCGACGAGGTGGCCAACCGCTCCTTCATCACGCCCACGGAGTGTGGCCAGGAGCTGGCCCGTCTGGCCACGGAGTTCTGGAGGACCTGTGTCGAGGCCGGGGTGGTGGCCGCCCGGACGGCACGCGAACAGGTGGCCCGCACCGAGCGTGCGCTCGACCGGCAGCGGCACGCCATGACCACCGGGGCCCGCACCCAGATCAACCGCCATGCCGACCGACTCGACCACCGGGCCCGCACCGTGCGGGGCGTGGTCAAGGGCCAGCTCGACTCCCACGCCCAGCACCTGGCCACCAAGGGGAGTGCGGTGGCCAGGGGCGCGCGGCGGTCACTCGCCGCCGATGAGGAGCGCCTCTCGGGCCGCACCCGGAGGCTGGCAAAGATGCCGGCCCGGCGCCTGCAGGCAGAGGACCTCCGAGGGGCCCAGTGGCGACGCCTGCTCGGCGCCTACGACTATCAGCGCCAGCTCGAACGCGGCTACTCGGTCACCCGGGACGGGTCCGGGGCGGTGCTCCGGTCCGTCTCCGGCCTGGGCCCCGGCTCCCATCTGGTGACCCAACTGTCCGATGGCGAGGTGAGCTCCGTGGTCACCGAGGACGGCACCGGTAACGCGGGTGGCACTGGCGGCGACATCGACAAGCAGTACGACGAAGGGAAGAAGCAGTGATGGCAACACGTGGAAGCGGACGGAGCGGCTCCGAGCCCGGTGCGACGGCACCGGACGTCACCGGTCTGAGCTACTCCGATGCCGGGGCCGAGCTCGACGGGATCATCGAGGAGTTCGAGACCGGCGTCATCGACGTCGACCGGCTGGTCGAGCAGCTGGAGCGCGCCACCGAAATCGTGGACGAACTCGATCGACGCCTGCGTCGCACCAGGATGCGGGTCGAGGAGCTCGTGCCCCGACTCGAGGCCATCGGCCAGAGCGATGCCGGCAGCGGGCCCGACGACAAGGAGGAGCTCGACGGTGAGGAGGGGCCAGCCGACGGGTCCGGCGACGACCAGGCCCCCCCGGGCCTGTTCTGAGCCCCGGTGCGGCTGGATCAGCCGATGTTGCGCTCCTTGTCGGCCCAGTAGGGCCGGCGCAGCTCGCGCTTGAGCACCTTGCCCGAGGGGTTGCGGGGAAGCGCGTCGACGAAGTCGATCGACGTGGGGCACTTGTAGTGGGCCAGTCGGTCACGGGTGGCCGAGAGGATGTCGGCAGCCAGGGCACCGTCGTCCCCGGTGGCCGCCGGTGATTTGACCACGATGGCCTTGACGGTCTCCCCCCACCTGTCGTCGGGCACCCCGATGACGGCGGCATCGGCCACCGCCGGGTGGGACAACAGGGCGTTCTCCACCTCTGCGGGGTAGATGTTCTCGCCGCCCGACACGATCATGTCCTTGATCCGGTCGTGGAGGAACAGGTACCCGTCCTCACTGAGCCAGCCGGCGTCCCCGGTCCGGAGCCAACCCTCGGAGAGGAGGGATGCGGTCTCCTCGGGCTTGTTCCAGTAGCCGAGCATGTTCTGGTCGGATCGGGTCCAGACCTCGCCGACCACATCCGGCGGCAGGGCCTCGCCGGTGGCGGCATCGACGATCTTGAGCTCCACGTGGTCGAACGGCCGCCCGGCGGAGCGCAACAGGTGGGCGCGCGGGCCGTCGGGGTCGTGGTCCTCGGGCATCAGGGAGGTGATGGCGCCGGTGGTCTCGGTGAGCCCGTAGACCTGGGCGAAGTCGCATCCGAGCGTCTCCATCGATCGGACCAGCACGTCCTCGCTGATGGGGGAGGCGCCGTAGAAGACGGTGCGGAGCGAGCTCACGTCCGTGGTGGAGAGCTCGGGGGTGGCCAGTAGGAACATCAGCACGGCGGGCACCACGAACGTCTCGGTGATCCGGTGCTCCTCGATGACCCGGAGTACCTCGACCGGGTCGATGTCGCGGATGATGACCGAGTGCCCACCACGGGACATGCCCGAGAGTGCCCAACCGGTTCCCCCGATATGGAAGAGGGGCATGGCCACCAGCGAGACGGTGTCGGGGCCGATCTGGAAGATGCGGGCCGCCTCGCCCAGGATGGTGGAGAGGTTCCGGCCGGAGATCATCACTCCCTTGGGGAGCCCGGTGGTCCCCGAGGTGTACAGCTGGGTGACCACGTCGTCGGGCCCGGGTTCGAACCCCGGGTCCTCCGGCTCGGCCGTGACCCCTGCGCCTCGCCAGTCGTCGAGTTGAGCGAGCGGCACCCAGGTGCGGACAGAGGTGACCAGGGGGGCCATGTCCTTGACGGCACCGGTGTAGTCGTCGCCGTAGAAGAGGACCGTCGCCTGGGCGTCCTCGAGGATGGCGGCCATCTCGGCCGGCGCCAACCGCCAATTGACGACGACGCTCACCGCACCGAGCAGCGCGCACCCGAAGAAGACCTCGAAGTACTCGATGCTGTTGCGGTCGAGGAAGGCCACCCGCTCGCCGGGCACCACCCCCTCGGCCGCCAGCGCATGGCTGACCCGTTTGGCGTTGGCGTAGACCTCCCCCCAGGTGAGGGTGACGGCCCCCAGCGTCAGCATCGGTGCGTCGGGGGTCCGCGCCGCCCAGTGACGCAGCACCTGTGTCACTGTCTGGCCCTCCGTCGCCGCGAGTGCCTCTGCCCGGTCGTCGGTCACCGCACCACCCCTTCGCTCCTCGTTCGGTCCCGGCCGGGGGCCGGTTGATCGTCGGTCCCCGCCGCCGTCCCCGCTGCCCCGGTCGGGCGCGCGATCGGTGCAGCGAACTGTAGATCGATCCACTCCACCATGCAGCGACGCCCCTCGAGGGGCCCGGGGCGTGCTCCGACCGTAAGGTGTGGGCGTGACCGACGCCGACGTGGAGACCCCGGGCCCCCCGGGCACTGACCGCCTGTACTTCCGCCAACTGCTGGCCGGGCGGGATTTCGCCGTGGTCGACCAGATCGCCCGGCAGATGGCGAACTTCGTCTACCTGGTCGGCGACAGGCAGACCGGGGAGGCCCTGATCGTCGACCCGGCCTACGGCGTCGACGAGCTGCTCGGGATCCTGCGGGCCGACGGCATGGAGTGCGTCGGCGCCCTGGCCACCCACTACCACCCCGACCACGTCGGAGGCGACCTGATGGGATGGGGGATCCAGGGCATCGCCCGCCTGCTCGAGTTGGCCCCGGTGCCGGTGCATGTGCAGGCCGACGAGGCGCCGTGGGTCACCCGATCGACGGGTGTGGGGGCCCAAGAGCTCGTCACCCACCGGGGAGAGGACGTCGTCCGGGTCGGCTCGGTCCCCGTCACCCTGGTCCACACCCCGGGCCACACCCCGGGCAGCCAGTGCTTCCTGGTGGACAGGCGGCTGATCGCCGGCGACACCCTCTTCCTCGACGGGTGCGGCCGGACCGACCTGCCCGGCGGGGATCCCGAGGAGATGTACGAGTCGCTGACCACTCGGTTGGCCCGGGTTCCCGACGACACGGTGCTGTACCCGGGCCATCTCTACTCGGCGGACCCCTCGGCCACCATGGGGCACACCCGCTCCCACAACTACGTGTTCCGGCTGCGGACTCCCGAGCAGTGGATGGCCATGTTCGGGCGCTGAGGCAATGGGACGCCAGGTGGTGCCGGCCACCTACGATGTCTGCCGATGAGCGATCCCCTCGAAACAGACGCCACCGTCGTGGTCATCGGCGCCTCGCTGGCCGGACTGCGTGCCGCCGAGGAGATCCGCCACGAGGGCCACACCGGTCCGGTGATCATCGTCGGCGACGAACGGCACGTCCCCTACGACCGGCCACCCCTGTCCAAACAGCTGCTGGCCGGAACCTGGGACGTGGATCGCATCCACCACCACGCCCCCGACAGGCTCGACACGTTGGGCCTCGAGTTCCGCCTCGGCCGTCGGGCCGCGTCGCTCGACACCGGGGCCCGCACCGTGGGGTTCGACGACGGGCAGGTGTTGCACTACGACGGTCTGGTCGTGGCCACCGGGGCCCGGGCCCGCCGACTGCCGGGCACCGAGGGGATCCCCGGGGTGTGGGCGCTGCGGACCCTCGACGACTGCCTGGGCATCAGGGCGGGCCTCGAGTCGGCCGGCGAGGGCGCACGGGTGGTGGTGATCGGTGCGGGGTTCATCGGGTCCGAGGTGGCGGCCACCTGCCACGGCCTGGGGGCACGGGTGACGATGGTCGAGGCACAGGCGACCCCGCTGGGCCGGGTGCTGGGCGATGCGATGGGGGAGGCGTGCGCCCGGCTCCATCGCGACCACGGGGTGACGGTCCTCACCGGTGTCGGGGTGGAACGGCTGTCGTCGCATCCGGGCGCGACGACCCCCGTGGTCGTCCACCTGCTGGACGGCACCGGCCTCGACGCGGACCTGGTGGTGGTGGGTGTCGGCGTGGAGCCGTCGGTCGACTGGCTGGAGGACTCGGGCGTCACCGTCGAGGACGGCGTGGTATGCGACGAGGTCCTGCTCGCCCACGACCGGGTAGTGGCGGCAGGGGACGTTGCCCGGTGGAGGCACCCGTCCACCGGGGAGCTGGTGCGGGTGGAGCACTGGACCAACGCCGCCGAGGGCGGAGCCGCGGCGGCCCGCAACCTGCTGGCCGGATCGGTCGGGTCCCAGCCGTACGACCCGATCCCCTTCTTTTGGTCGGACCAGTACAAGACCAAGATCCAGATGATCGGGCTGCCGGGCCCCGACGACGAGGTCGTGGTGGTGGGGGGATCGGTCGAGGAGGGCAGGCTGGTGGCGCTCTACCGGCGCGGGGACTGGCTGCGCGCCGCCCTGGCCTTCAGCCAACCCCGCCAGCTGATGTCCTACCGGCCGCTGCTGGCCGCCGGGGCCTCGTTCGACGAGGCGCTGGCGCTGGCGCGCTCCTGATCGGCATCCCGTCGCGCCGCACTCCCTCGCCGCAGCGAGCGGAAGCGGCGGGTGAAGGCGAGCGCCCGGGCGATCTGGTCGGCCGAGGGCTCGATGGCGCCGTAGGTGTAGCGCTCCACCAACCGGGTCGCCCCGGCCACCCCGTCGGCGTTGGCGGGATCGGCACCCGCCAGCCGATGCCCGTAGGCGGTGAGGGTCTCGGCGGTTCGCCGCGGCCGGCCCAGTCGCCGCCCGCCCCGTTCCAGGTCGTCGGCGACCTGCCGTGTCCACGTCGGCGGCCGGCGCAGGCTCCGCCGCCGGATCTGCCAGATGGCGATCACCGAGGCGGCGACGATGGCGATGGGGATCGAGGGAAGGTGGCGCAACGTGGCCCCTGCCCGGTTTGCGATTACCGAGCCGGGTGACGGGTTGGCCAACGGCACCACGGCGGTGGGGTCGAAGTTCTGCCAGCCGTATCCGGGGAACCAGACCTGGACCCAGGCGTGGGCGTCCTTGGCCCGGACGTCGTAGAGGTCGGTGATCGGGTTGTAGGAACCCGGCACGTACCCCACCGTCTCGCGCGCCGGCATGCCGAGGGAGCGCAGCATGACCACGGTGGCCGTGGAGATCTGCTCGCAGTAGCCCAACCGGGTGCCGAAGAGGAAGGTGTCCACTGCGTCGGCGCCGGGGGCCAGCGGTGGGATGTCGGTCGTGTACCGGATGTGCGACGACATCCATGCCTCGATGGCCTCGACCTTGTCGTAGGTGTGAGGATCGCCGTCGCCGGGGGATCCGATGCCCGAGACGATCCGGTCGGCCAGGGCGGATACCCGGGGATCGGCGTGAGGGAGCTGGAGGTAGCGGAGCTGCTCCTCGGAGCCGAGCGGTGCGGTGGTGCTCGGATCGTCGGGGGGCAGCGGGATTGTGGCATCTAGCAGCTGCTGCGGGGTCGCCGCGTTGTCGTTGGAGACGACGGTGTAGATCGTTCCGGCTCCCATCGTGGTGGACGAGACGATGGTGCCGTCGCCGGTCAGGAAGAGGGAGCGGGACTGGAGGTACACCCGCTGGGCGGTGTCGGCGTGGAAGACCAGGTTGGGCCCCGACTGGGCCAGGTAGTAGGTCTGGGCGTCGGTGGCGCCGGCGGACTGGTTCGCCAGCTGGTCGGCCGCCGGGGGAACGGTGAAGGGGGACCCCGTGTCCAACTTGGTCACATGCCCGTTGGTGCCGCTGGCCGGGTCGGCGGACTGCACCCAGCTCTGCCCGTCCCACTTGTCGTAGGTCTGGCCGATCCAGAAGTTCGGCCGGGTGGCCCGCACCCGCATCACCACCTGGTTCCCCAGCGATGCCCGGACGCCGGTGTCGAGGGACTTGGCGAAGCCGAGGAAGCCGCCGACCCCGGTGCGGCCCTGGGGGTTGGCGGCGTGGGCCGGCAGCGAGCCGGAGCCGTCGGTGAGATTGTTGGGGCTGTCGACCGCCGAGGAGTTGGACGAGGCGGACGGGAAGATGAGCGATGTCGAGACCCGGGGCGCGGGCAGGGCGACCACCAGGAGGGTGGCCACCACGAGGACGGCCGGCCCGGCAATTGACACGGTGAGCCACGGGAAGCCGCGGACCCCGGCCATCGACTGCCACATGGACACCAGGCCCCAGATGCCGCAGGCAACCCAGGCCACGACATAGACCCCGAGGGAGAGATCCACCGACTGGGCGGCGGCCACCGCCATGAGGGCGGCCGATCCGGCGAGCGAGTAGGCCACATCCCGGCGGGCGGGAACGTCGAAGGCGTGGGTGCTCAGCACCCAGGCGAACAGCACGGCCAGCGGTCCTTCCACCGTCGAGACGTCGCCGGGTGTGGCGGTGCGGGTGACCGTGGCGATGAACCACACGAAGCCGCCGATGGCGCACGCGGCCAGGATGGGCTTGACCACCGGCCACGGGTCAGCGCGACGGCGGTAGGACAGGACGTTGCCGACCACCGTGGCCCCCATGGTGAACACGGTGACCGGCACGCTGAGCTCCCCCTGGCTCCAGCAGGCGGCAGCAGCGATCATCACCGCCACGGTCGATGCAACACGGAACTGGACGGAGTGCTCGGGCGGCCCGGGTCGATTGGCCTGGACGACCCGTTGCCAGACGGTCACCGCCGCTCCCTTTTCGGGACCGGGCGCGGCGAGCCGGTGGGAGGCGCCACACCCGGAGGGGGCACGGCGCGGGCCAACCGCCTTCCGAGGTCGATCCGGTCCCGTACCGGCCGCAGGGCGCGACCTTCCCGTTCGTCGGTCCCGAGCACCACCGGCCGACCCCGCGCCAGGAAACCGGTCACCGCGGCCATGACCCGCTCGGTCTCGGCCTCCGCCCGCGCCGGGTCGTCCGGCAGCACGACGTCGATGACGATCGGATCGTCACGTTGCCGTTCTGTCTCCCGCACCATGAGTACGCCTGCGTGCGCTGTTGCCGGCCAGTGCACCGACCGCCGCGGATCTCCGGACTGGTAGGGGCGCACGCCCCGGGGCTCGCCCAGACCTGCAGGCACCCGGAGTGGCGCCTCGCCGAGGGCGTCGTCGGTGACGGTGGGCGGCGGCCCCGGCTCGCCGGTCCGCGGTGCCACGTGCAGCGGGCGGGGCAGCTCGACCATGACGTCCTTGGCCCACCACAGGATGCCGAACGGCGCACTCGTGGCCACTTCGACCACGAGTGTGTCCACCACGCCACGCCGATCCGGGGTGACGGTCACCTCGACCGGGCGCGGCCCGCGGACCGTCCCTTCGGCCCGGGCCGGCGGACCGACCGGATAGCGCGGCCGCAGCCTGACCGGGCCATTGGTAACGAGGGTCATCGCCAGCGGCCAGCCGGCCTGTCCGTCCGACGGGCACTCGGTGCAGGCGACGGTGGCCCGCCGAGCCGGCACGGCAGGGGCCACGATCCCGGTGAGCAGCACGGCGGCCAACAGGGCCCCCACCGCCTGGACCCATCCCGACCCGCTGGAGTGGGCCACACCGGCCCAGGCCAGCATGGCCACCACGCTGCCGGCCACGGGTCCGAACCACGCCACCGGGCGCACCCGTCGGCGCACCCACTGGCCGCCTGGCAGCGCAACGGAGGTCCGGCGTCGCCGTCGGGTCACCGAGAAGCTCCACGACAGTGCCACACCGACCACCAGGGACACCGTGCCGATGATGGCACCAGCCACCACCATCTCGGGCCCGAAGAGCGCCCGTGCCAGCACCACGCCGCACGCTCCGGCGAACAGCCCGGTGAACGCAGCGTTGGCCGTGCGCCAGATGGGCTGCCGGCCGTCGGGCGTCGAGGGGCTCACGTGGGTGGGACAGGTGCTGCGGCGAGGATGCGGCCCACCATGGTGGGACCGTCGCCGCCGCTGCCTTCGGCGATCAGGCGGTGGGAGAGGCAGGCCACGGCCACGGCCTGGACGTCCAGGGGGGTGACGTAGGCCCGGCCGGCGAGTACCGCGTAGGCCTGGGCGCTGCGGAGGAGGGAGATGGCCGCACGGGGGCTTGCGCCCAGGCGCACCGTGCCGGCCGACCGGGTGGCCCGCACCAGCGACACGGCGTACTCGGCGACCGTGGTCACCACGCGCACCGAGGCGGTGGCGTTGATCGCCCGGTGCCACTGTGCGGGATCGGAGACCGGGACCAGCGTGTCGAGGGCATAGCGGCCGCCGCTGTGGAGGACGAGGCGGGTCTCGATGTCGGCGTCGGGGTAGCCGATGGAGGTGGACAGGCCGAATCGGTCGAGCTGGCTCTCGACGAGGGGGTAGGTGCCGAGCTGGCCGATCGGGTTCTGGGTGCCGATCACCAGGTGCGGTTGCGGCAGGGGCCACGATTCGCCGTCCACCGAGACCTGTTGCTCCTCCATGGCCTCCAGCAGCGCCGACTGGGTCCGGGGCGGGGTGCGGTTCATCTCGTCGAGGAGGACCACGTGGGCGAAGACCGGGCCGGGCCGGAACTCCCAGGTCCCGGTCTCCGGCGAGAACACCGTGACGCCCGTGATGTCGGAGGGAAGGAGGTCTGGGTGCCCCTGGACCCGCGAGAGCTTGACCCCGAGCGCGGTGGCCAGGGCACGTGCCAGCACCGTCTTGCCCACGCCGGGCACGTCCTCGATGAGCAGGTGGCTCCCCGACAGGGCCGCGACCACCGCAGTGGTGACGGCTGCTGGTGTGCCCAGCAGGACCTCCGAGAGGGCGGCGTGGAGGGACCGGGCCAGTCCTACCGCCTCGTCGATCGACGGAACTGGATGCGTGGCGGGGACCGACCCCTCGACCCCCACCGCCTCGATGCCCGTGGTCATGGGTGTCCCTGCTTCCCCTGGGTCTTCCCCTGCGTTCGACGGCCCTGCCGGCCCTGCCGGCGACATGGGCGACATCGGCCCCGCCGCCAAACGTGGCAACTCACCCACCCTATGCGTTCTTCGTGGGTTCGTTCAATGCACGGCGCCGGGAAGGCACCGGCCGGGGCGAGCCGGAGTCTGCACCGCCGGTGGCAGGCCGGCCTGCTCCGCTCCTACGGGGCCGGTGTCAGAAGTCAAGGGCAGACAGCTCGGGAATGGTGCCCTCGGAGCGTTGCCGGGCCTCGAGCCAGCGCGTGCGAGCAGCCGTGTGCTCGCTGGTGGTCGTCGTGGGCTCCACCACCTGGCGTGGCGCCCAGGCGGCGGCCACATCCTGCTCGTCGGCCCAGGTGCCCACCGCCATTCCGGCCAGGAAGGCGGCGCCCAGTGTGGTGGCCTCCACGAATGGGGCGATCTCGACCGGTCGTCCGCAGGCATTGGCGAGGGCCTGGGTGAAGACCTCGTTGGCCGACATGCCACCGTCGATGCGCAGATTGCCGATCGCCATCCCCGAGTCGGCCTCTGCCGCCTCGAGGAGGTCGGCGCCCCGGTGGGCCACCCCCTCCAGCACCGCCCGCACCAGCTCGGGACGCCCGCTGCCGCGGGTGAGGCCGAGGAAGGTGCCCCGGGCCCCGAAGTCCCACACCGGCGTGCCCAGCCCCAGCAGCGCGGGCACGAACCACACGTCGCCGGTGTCGCCGCACCGTGCGGCCACCTCGGCCGAGTGGGCGGCCGAGTCGATGATGGCCAGGTCGTCGCGCAGCCATTCCACACAGGTGCCGGCCGAGAGCATGATGGCCTCGACGCCCCAGGTGATCCTTCCCCGTCGCCGCCAGGCGATGATCGGGATGGTGCCGGCCGGGCCGCGGGCGATCTGGCCGGGACGGTCGGTGCCGGTGCACTGGTCGAGCATCCCCCCGGTGCCGAAGGTGGCCTTGGCCAGGCCCGCCCGGGTGCAGCCCTGGCCGATCAACGACGCCTGCTGGTCGCCGGCCATGCCGGCGATGACCGGCTGTCCGGCCAGGGCGTCGGCCGCCCCCAGCACGCCGGTGGAGTCCACGATGGTGGGCAGTAGCGACTCGGGGATGCGCAGGGCGGCCAGCAGGTCCTCGCTCCAGCCCCTCCCGTCGCCGTGGATCAGCCCGGTGACCCCGGCATTGGATGCGTCGGTGACGTGGAGGCGCCCTCCGGAGAGGGTCCACGCCACCCAGGTGTCGACAGTGCCGAACGCCAGCTCGCCCCGCTCGGAGCGGGAGCGGTCCGGGTCGGCCGTGTCGAGCAGGGCCGCCAGCTTGGTCGCCGATGCGTTGGGTGCGACCCGGATCCCCTGGCTCTGGAGCTCGAGGCAGGTGCCCACCGTCCGGAGGTCCTGCCAGCCGAGGCCGGGTCCCACCGGCACGCCGGTGGCACGGTCCCAAACGATGGTGGAGGCCCGCTGGTTGGCGATCCCCACGGCGTCGACCGGACCCCCGTCGGCCAGGCAGCGCGCCGCCACGTCGAGCACGGCGTCGGCCATGGCGGTCGGGTCGAACTCGACCAGCCCGGGGAACGGGGTGTCGGGGAGCACGGCCACATGGTGGATGTGCTCGACGGAGGCGTCCGGCCGCACCACGGCCCCCCGCACGCCCGAGGTGCCCACGTCGACGACGAGGAGGCTCATGGCCAGGGGACTTTGCCGTAGGGATTGGTCAGGCCGAGCTTTCCGGGGTTGAGGATGCCCTTCGGGTCGAGGGCCTGCTTGACGGCGGTGAGCACGCCGAACCCGGCCCCCAACGCGTCGGGGAGGAAGCGTGCCCGGTTGATGCCGATGCCGTGATGGTGGCTGATGGCCCCGCCGGCGGCCAGGGTGGCCCGGGTGACCTCGTCCCACGCCTGCACGTAGTAGCGCCCGGTCCACGAGCGGAGGCCGGAAGGAGGATGGTCCACCGGGGGCCGCCCGGCGAAGGTGAAGTAGAGGCAGGCGCCGTCGGCGTAGGCGTGGGACTGATGGGACGAGGCGACCAGGGTGCCGTCGACCCCGTTCAGCGCCTCGAGCACCGACCGGTAGAGCCCGGGCAGGGCGCTCCACCGCGCCGAGACCTCCACGGTGTCCACCACGATGCCCGACCGCCACAGCGGGGCGAGGGCGGACACGTCGTTGCGGTGGGTCAGCCAGCGGTCGACCAACCCGGCGTCGAGCCGGTCGGCCGATCCGCACTCGGTGTCCACCACAGCGAGGGTGGCCTCGACCAGGCCGGGGTCGGCCTCGTCCCGGACGATCAGGACGTTGGTTTCGGGGTGGTCGAACGACCTCCCCGACTCCGTCTCGTCGTAGAGGCGGAGGACCGCAGGGGTGGCGCCCCGGCGGAGGATCCGGCGGCACGCATCGAGCCCCTCGGCGAACGAGGCGAATCCGAAGGAGCGCGTGCCCTCGCCCCCGGGGATCGGGTGCACGCGGAACCGCCCCTCGGTGATGATGCCGAGGGTGCCCTCACTGCCCACGAACAGCTGGGTCAGGTCGGGACCGGTGGCCGATCTCGGCCCGTTCCCGCCGGTCCGGACCACGGTCCCGTCGGCCAGGACCACCTCGAGGCCGAGCACCATGTCCTCGATCTTCCCGTAGCGGTTCGAGTACTGGCCGGCCCCCCGGCAGGCCAGCCACCCACCCACGGTGGAGAGGTCCATCGACTGGGGCCAGTGCCCGAGCGTGACGCCGAAGCCGTCGCGGAGACCGGATTCCACCTCGGGACCGAAGGTGCCGGCCCGCAGGTCGGCCACCGACGACCCGGCGTCGACCTCGCCGATCCCGGCGAGACCGCAGAGGTCGAGGGCGACCCCCCCGAACAGGGGGATGGAGGCGCCGCACACCCCGCTCCGCCCGCCTGCCGCGGTGACCGGCACGCCGGCGTCGTTGCACAGGGCCAGCACGGCGGCCACCTGGCCGGTGTCGGTGGGCCGGGCCACCACCGCGGGCCGGGCCGGGACCTGCCCGTCTACGGCCCATCCGATGGCGGGGGGCCACCAGTCGCGCGCCGCATCGGCCCGGGCGTCGTCGCCATCGGAGACCTCGTCGCACGCGTCGGCCAGCCGCCGACGGAGAGTGTCGTCGACCGGCACCCGGACACCGCCGAAGTGGTCGTCCACCGCGTTCGATGCGGCGTCGACCGGGGTCACCGGCGTGGGCCGTGTCACCCGCGCTCCGATCCCCGGCCGGCGGCGAGGGCCTCACCCCCGCCCCCCGGGGCCGACTCGTCGGCCTCGGACCCGCCAGCCCCGTCGGGATGCTCGGCTGCGGGGGTTTCGTCGAGACCGGCACGCGCCAACTCCGCCCGCATTCCCTTGGCGTAGGCCGCGGCCTCCCGGCGGATCCGTTCACCGTCCCACCCGAGTTCGGGGCCGATGAGGCCCGCCACCCGCAACGCCGCGTCGGCCGAGCCGCGGGCATCCCGCAGCGAGGCCCGCGTCCGCCGGTCGAGGACGTCGGCCACCGACAGGGCCATCTCCTCCCGGACCGCGTAGAGGGCCTCCGCCTCGAGGTAGTGGAGCCCCGGGACGAGGGGTTCGAGCAGTTCCGGGTCGTCGTCGGCCACCGATAGCACCGCGGGGGTCTCGGTCCCGTAGCGTCGGGCCAGGTGGGCGGCCACCGCCGCCGCTTCGTCACCCTCGGCCACACCCAGGTCCGGAGCGGCCCCCCCGGGCCGGGCCGGCATGTGGCCGCCGGGGGTCGCCCCTCGCAGCCGCAGGTCCTTGGTCACGCACGGGAGCGACCGCCGGCCCAGGACCTTCACTGCGGCGTCGACGGTGTCCTCGGCCATCTTCCGGTAGGTGGTGAGCTTGCCTCCGGTGACGGTGACGACCCCGCCCGCCGACGTCCGAACGGTGTGGCGGCGGGACAGGTCGGCGGTGCGCTCACTCGGAGCGCTCTTGCCCTCGACCGGTGCCAGCAGTGGCCGTAGGCCGCTCCACAGCCCGGTGATGTCGGACCGGCTGAGCGGTCGGGTGGTGATGGCGTTGGCCGCATCGAGGATGTAGTCGACGTCCTCGGGCGTGCAGTCGGGGTCGTCGAGCGGCCCGTCCCACGCGGTGTCGGTAGTGCCGAGGTAGACCTGTTCCCCCCACGACACGACGAAGATCGACCGGTGGTCGTGCTTGACGGGGATGACGGCGGCGATGTCGCAGGGGAAGGCCTCGTTCGGCACGGTGATGTGGATGCCCTTGGCCGGCCGGATGGAGTGCGGATTGTGGTGCTCGTCGAGCGCGCGGACCTCATCGGCCCACACCCCGGCGGCATTGACCACTACCGAGGCGCGGACCTCGAACGGCTCGGACCCCAGTGGTGCCACCGTTGCCCCGACCACCCGGCCGGTGGGGTCGGAGTCGAGGGCGACGACCGGCGTGTGGTTGGCCGCCACGGCACCGTGGTCGAGCACGGCGGTGCGGATCACGGTGAGGGTCAGCCGGGCGTCGTCGGCGCTGGCGTCCCAGTAGAGGAAGCCGGCCACCAGCCGGTCGGCGCGGAGGGTCGGCATGTGGGCCAGGGCCTCGGCCCGTGACACCTTCTCGTGGCGCCTGCCGATCCGCATGCCGCCGGTCAGGTCGTAGAGCCACAGTGCCGTCAGGTAGACGCGGGCCACACTTCGATTGACCACGCCGTCCTTGCCGAAGAGCGGGATGAGGAAGGGGAGGGGCGAGACCAGGTGTGGGGCGTTGTCCAGCAGCCGTTGGCGCTCGGCCAGGTTCTCGTAGACCAGCCGGTACTCCCGTTGCTGGAGGTAGCGCAGCCCTCCGTGGACCATCTTGGACGACTTCGACGAGGTTCCGGACGCGAAGTCGTCCTTCTCCACAAGGGCGGTCCGCAGGCCACGGCTGGCGGCATCCAGCGCCACCCCCGCCCCGGTGATGCCACCTCCGATGACCAGCACATCGAACTGCTCGGAGGCAAGCCGGCGGAGGGCATCCTCCCGCTGGAATCGACCGGCGTGGGGCTCGGCGATGCGGATGCGATCGGGCATGCCCAAAGCCTGCCACAGGTGGGCAGGCCCACCGTCTGCGGGCCGGTGCCACCCGCCCCCGGCCGGCGCCACGATCCTTTCTACAACGATTGTTGAAGAACAATCATTGGTGATATGGTGGCTCCGTGCGTACCCCCGTGGAGCTGACCGAGCTGTTCCGGTCCTCCGGACGCAAGGTCACCGCCCAGAGGCAGTGCATCTTCCGGGTCCTCCAGGGCGACGAGACCCATCCTTCGGCCGAGGCGGTCCATGCAGCGGCCAGTCGGGAGATGGAGACCATCTCGCTCAAGACCGTGTACCAGACCCTCCACGACCTGGCCGAGTTGGGGGAGATCGCCTCGCTCGACGTCGGCACCGGCCGGACACGGTTCGATCCAAATGTGACCGATCTCCACCACCACCTGGTCTGCCGCCAGTGCGGCAGCGTGCGCGACCTGGTGGCAGCCTTCCCTGAACTGCGGATCCCCAAGGGGGCGGACCTCGGATTCGAGGTGGGATCGGCAGAGATCGTCTTCCGGGGCCTGTGCCCCGAGTGCCGGGCGACCGCCGGTCGCCGCCGGCGCCGAGCGCGGTCCTCGACCTAGATGCCCGACCCCGGAAGCAGGCCGATTAGCAACGATCTACCACCACCGATTCGTGGAAGCCTCCACGTCGGCCACAGCCAGGAAAGGAACACCGTGCCAGCACTGAAGGACACCAAGACCGAGGCAAACCTGAAGGAGGCGTTCGCCGGCGAGAGCCAGGCCAATCGCCGGTACCTCTACTTCGCGCAGAAGGCGGACGTCGAGGGTTACCCCGACGTGGCTGCGCTCTTCCGCTCCGTCGCCGAGGGGGAGACCGGGCATGCGTTCGGCCACTTCGACTTTCTCCGCGAGGTGGGCGACCCGGTCACCGGCGCCCCGGTGGGCCCGACCGAGGACAATCTGAAGTCCGCCGTCGAAGGCGAGACGTACGAGTACTCGGAGATGTACCCGGGGTTCGCCCGGACGGCCCGTGAGGAGGGCTTCGACGAGGTCGCCGAGTGGTTCGAGACACTTGCCCGGGCGGAGAAGAGCCACGCCGGCCGGTTCACCGAGGGGTTGGCCTCGGTCTCCTAGGCCCGTCGGTTGGCGTGCCACCCCGGTGGGGTAGGGGACCGGCCCGGGAGGAGACCCCGGGCCCGGTCCTCCCGCCACCACAGGTGCAGAGACGGTCCGCGAACCCCGACCCACGGTAGCGACGCTTCGGCCCACTGCGACGACAGTTCGAGATGACGACCACCTACGACCCCACGCATCCGAAGTACCTCGACGAGCCCGACCTGCGGGTGGAGTTCGAGCGCGTCTACGACCTGTGCCACGGGTGCCGGCTCTGCTTCAACCTGTGCCCGTCGTTTCCCACGCTCTTCGGTTTCGTCGATGCCCGCGACGGGGATGTGGCGGGCATGACGCCGGCTGAACAGGACCAGGTGGTCGACGAGTGCTACCAGTGCAAGCTCTGCTATGTGAAGTGCCCCTATGTGCCCCCGCACCAGTGGGAGCTCGACTTCCCGCGATTGATGATGCGGGCCCACGCGGTGCGCCACGCGGCCGGCGTGCCGGTCAGGGAGCGCCTGACCGATCAGTTCCTGGGCCGCACCGACCTCCTGGGCAGGGTGTCGACGGCGACCGCCCCGGTGGTCAATGCCCTGACCGGCCGCCCCGGGTCCCTTCCGCGCCGACTGATGGAGAAGACGGTCGGGATGGCCTCGGAGCGGATGCTCCCGCCGTATGCCCGCCAGCGGTTCTCCACCTGGTTCCGGCGCCGCCGTGACCGGATGGCAGCCGACCTCCCGGTAGCTGGCACGGCCCGCCCGCCCCAGGGCTCGGTGTCGGTGTTCCCGACCTGCTTCGTGGAGTACATGGAGCCGGCCATCGGCCAGGACGTGATCAAGGTGTACGAGCACAACCGGGTCTCGTGCTCGGTGCCCGAGGGCACGCAGTGCTGCGGCGCCCCCTGGCTCCACCAGGGCAACATCAAGCAGTTCACCAGGGCGGCCACCCGCAACGTCGAGGTGCTGGCCGCCGAGGTGCGGGCCGGAAGGGACGTGGTCGTGGCCCAGCCGACCTGCGCGTACGTGGTGCGCAGGGACTACCCGGTGTACCTGGCCCGGACCCCGTCGGCCGCCGACGCCGAACTGGTGGCGGCCCACACCGTCGACCCGGCCGAGTACCTGGTCGCCCTGCACCGCGGCGAGGGCACCGAGCTCGACACCGATTTCCCCGGACGCGCGTCGGGTGCAGTGCCCGATGAGGTCACCTACCATGTCGCCTGCCATCTGCAGGCCGAGCAGATCGGGCTGAAGAGCCGTGACCTGCTCAAGGTGGCCGGGGTCAAGGCGACCCTGGTCCGGCGCTGCTCCGGCATCGACGGCACCTGGGGCTACCGCGCCGAGAACTACGCGCTCGCACGCAAGGTGGCCGGGCCGCTCGGACGCGAGGTGGAAGAAGCCGGCCACGACGTGGTGTGCGGCGACTGCCACCTGGCCAACGGGTCGATCGAGCAGGAGACGGGCCGCCGGCCGGTCCATCCCCTGCAGCTGATGGCCAGGGCCTACGGCCTCCCCGAGGAGGGCCGGTGATGACCGCTGTGCGACCGCTCACCCTCGACGACATCGCCGACCAGCGGGCGTACGAACGGGAGCGGGAGGGGTTCCGGCGCCAGGTGATCGCCGTGAAGAAGCTCCGGCGGATAACCGTCGGCCCGGTGGTGACGCTGACCTTCGAGAGCAGGATGACCATGCGCTTCCAGGTGCAGGAGATGGCCCGGGCCGAGAGGATGAGCACGGACCAGCAGATCCAGCACGAACTGGACGTCTACAACCGCCTGCTCCCGGCGCCGGGCGAACTGTCGGCCACCCTGTTCCTCGAGCTGGTGAGCGAGGAGGAGCTGCGGACGTGGCTGCCCCGCCTGGTCGGCATCGAGGGTGCCTGCGAGGTGCGGATCGGTACCGGCGACGCGACGGAGACCATCGTCTCCACCCCGGAGGAGGAGCATCGGTCCCACCTGACCCGCCGGGAGACCACCTCGGCGGTGCACTACGTGCGGTTCCGGTTCGACGAGGACCAGGTGGACGCCTTCGGCCACCGGCCGGTGACCCTGGCGGTCAACCACCCTGCGTACCCGGACGGTCTGCCCGGGGTGGCACTGAACGAGGCGACCCGGGCCGAACTGGCCACCGACCTGGCAGGGGAGTAGCGCCCCGGCCGGCCGGGACCGTCAGTGGCCGCAGAAGCGCGGCTCCCGTCGCTCCAGCGACGCGGCGATTCCCTCGCGGAAGTCGTCGGTCCCCATCAGCCGCTGTTGCTCGATCCGCTCGTGATCGACTGCCGCGGCGAACCCGGCGGTGAGCCTGGAGCGTTGGGTCCTCCTGATGGACCGCACCGCCAGCGGTGCCGACGCGGCGATCTCGGCGGCGAGGCCGTGCGCGCCGGCCCGGGGGTCCTCGGTCAGCCGGTCGCACAACCCGATCCGGAGCGCCTCCTCGCCGTCGATGCGCCGGCCCGTGTAGAGCAGCTCGAGCGCTCGCTGGCGGCCCACCACCCCGGGCAGGGTGACGGACAGCCCGAACCCCTGGTGGAACCCGAGGCGGGCGAAGTTGGCCGAGAACCTGCTGCCCGTCGACCCGACCCGGAAGTCGCCGGCCAGGGCCAGGCCCAGACCCCCGCCGATGGCTGCGCCCTGGACCGCCACCACCACCGGGAGCGGGCCGTCGACGAGGGCGAGGGCCCGGTCGTAGAGCGTACGGATCGCATCCGGCTGAGCCGCGGCCGACCGGGCGAAGTCCATCCCTGCACAGAAGTGTCTGCCCTCCGAGCACAGGACGACCGCCCGGCACCCCCGGCCGTCGGCCCAGGCAATGCCGTCGACGATGCCGGCCAGCAGGGCGGTGTCGAAGTAGTTGTCCGGGGGCCGGTGCATCTCCACCTCCGCCACGTGGCCGCCCGACAGGTCGACGGTGACGTCTCCGAAGCTCTCCATCACCGTGAGCCATCCGCTGGTGCGGGCGATGGCGCGTCCGGGTCGACCCCGGAGGCGGCGACCTCGCTCATCACCTCGGCGTTGTGCTGGCCGCTGAGTGCCGCCGGACGTCGCACGGTGGGGCCGGCGGAGCGCGAGAACCGTACCGGCTGGGGGATCACCTTGTAGCGGCCGGTCACGGGGTGGTCGTCCTCGGGCAAGGCGTCGACCAGGTCTTCGAGGGTGGGAATGCCCGACGCCGGGACGCCCGAGCCCTCGCAGAACGCCAACCACTCCTCGGTGGTGCGCTGGGTGAGGATCTCGGCCACTTCGGCGTAGATGCTGTCGATGTGGGCCAGGCGTGAGCGTGCCGTGGCGATCCGCTCGTCCCCGACCAGGTCGGTCCGACCTCCGGCTCGGAAGATGTCCTCGAAGTTCTTGCGGGTGTAGGGGAGGACGCTCACCCACCCGTCCTTGGTCCGTTGGGGTCTCCGGTTAGGGCTGAGGATCCGCAGGTAGCCGGGCTCGCCCTGGGGCGGGCGGGCGGTGGCCGCGCCGGCGTGCTCGACGAGCACGAACGCAGTCATGACGTCGACCATCGGGACCTCGATCCGCTGTCCCTCTCCGGTCCGCTCGCGATGGAGGAGGGCGGCGAGCACCGAGTAGGCAATGGTGAGGCCGCAGACCTTGTCTGCAATCAGGGTGGGGACGAACTGCGGCTCGCCCCCCATGCGGCGGAAGGTGTCGGGGAGGCCGGTACCGGCCTGGATCACATCGTCGTAGGCGGGGGCGTCGGCGGCCGCCGAGTCCGACGGGTACCCCTGGGCCTGGAGGTACACGATGTCGGGCTGCACGTCGGCGATGTCCTCGTAGGAGAGGCCGAGCCGCTGCAGGGTGCCCGGCCGGAGGTTGGTGACGAAGACCTGCGCCGTGGCGACGACGGCCAGCAGGGCGTCCCGCCCCTCGGCGGTCTTGAGGTCCAGCACCACGTTCCGCTTGTTGCGCAACAGGTTGAGGGCGATGCCGGAGAGCTGGGGGTGGGGTCCGGCGGTCATCACCCGGCTCAGCGTGCCTCTGGGGTCCTCGACGGTGATCACGTCGGCCCCCAGGTCGCCGAGGATCTGCGTGGCCAGCGGGCCCATGATGACCGTGGTGAGGTCGACCACTCGCACGCCGTCGAGGGGGCCCGTATTCGTTGGTTTGGTCACAGTGTTCCTCGGGGAAATTCCCCCTCGCTGACCGGTCATCAGGAGGCGGCAGCTGACGGCTGAGTGCCCACCTGGGTCGAGTCATCATCGGACCGCACGGTGCAAGTCGTTACGGTGTCCCCGTGGTGTGCAGCGCCCATGGTACAGAGTGGCCCCGGGCGGCCGGGGTTCATCGCCTCCTATGTCGGAGCGTTCCACCGACCGGTTCCGCACCGGCTTCCCCTCGCCGTGGTGGCGCCGCCTGACGGGAGCGGCAAGGTGGTGGCAGAGCTCAACGCCATCCCGGGCAGGCCGTTGCACGCCTCCGCCGTGCCGTCGACGGAGGCGGGTACGTCCGAGTTGTTGCACCGCAACGTCTACGGGGTTCTGTTCGTCGACATCAGGGCGACCTCGCACCGGCTGATCGAGGCGAGTGCCAGCGGCGTGTCGGCGGCTTCGGCGATGGCCGAGGTGATGCAGCTGGCGGAAGCCCAGGTGCATCGTTCCTTCTGCGTGGACGACATCCGCCCGCCGCTGCCCGGGGACCGCAACAGCCTCACGTCCTTCTATTTGGTGATCGGGTGGATCGTCGGCGGCTACCTGGTCGCCGCCATCCTCGGGGTCAGCACGGGCACCCGTCCGGCGAATGCCAACTGGGCCACGGTGCGGCTGTCCGCCGTCGCCGTCTACGCCCTGGTAACCGGCCTGCTCGGGGCACTGCTGGTCTTCTGCGCGGGGGCGTTCTCGATGGGCCTCCAGGTGGTGGCCGGCACCATCGGCATCGGGACCGACTCCAAAGGGCCGCGGCTCAGCCCCCGGAACCCTCCCGGGCGAGGGGATTGGGGGTCGGCGGCCCGATGCGGGTGAGCGTGTTGCGGTCGATGTGATGGAACGGCTGGTCGCGGTCGGGGATCTCCAGGACCCCCTCCTCCTCGTAGGACCAGGTCCCGTCGGGATGGGTGACCACGTGCATCCGGTAGCTGAGGGTCCGGAAGGCCTGGTCGAGGAAGGGGTTGGACAGGATGCCGTAGACCTCGGAGCCGACGGCCGCCCTCACCTCGAACTCGGATGCGTCCTGCTCTGCCGTGCCACCGGCCAGGAGCACCTGGCCGCGTGGAATCCCCAGGGTCAGGGTCACCGTGCCGGTCGCCGGTTCCCACAGCCAGTACCCCACCTGATCGTGGAAGGTCTCCGACTCACCCGGCTTGACGATGTGGGTGTGGTACCTGAGGCCGTACAGGAGCTGGGGGCCGTTGGTCTGACGGTCGATGGGCTGGAGCTCGTAGCGCTCGACGAACGCGTCGCGTTCGGTCCCGTCGGCAGACGGGTGCTCGTCTTCCCCCCTGGTCCCCTCCCAGACGCCGGCCAGGGCGGTGAGCGGTCCGAGCCTCGACAAGGTGTCTGGGTCACCGTCGGGTTCGGTGAAGAGATCGTCCCCGTACGGCTCGATTCCGGTGAAGTTCATCGCCATGCAAACCTCTCGTCTCGCTCCATCTGCCGCCACGGCCTGCGCAACCGGCACCGGTGCTCTCGGGGTCCGGCGACCCGCTCAGTTTAGGTGGGGCCGGCCCGCATGGGATGTGGTGCGGCGCTCTGGGCAAGGTCTCCGGCCAGCTGTTGGAGCCGGACCGGGCAAGGTCGGGCGCTCATCCTCGCCTCGTCGCCCACAGCGGGTGGCCTGACCGGAACCTCTCCGAGGACCGGCGGCGACGCACCTCGGTGCACGAGAGAAGGGGAACCACCATGAGCAGCGCAACCACCACCACAATCACCGGCAACCTGACCAGGGACCCGGAGATCCGCTACACCCGGGACGGGCAGGCCACCACCTCACTGGGCGTGGCCGTGAATCGTCGGTGGCAGAACCGGGAGTCCAACGAATGGGAGGAGTCGACCTCCTTTTTCGACGTGGTGACCTGGCGCGAGTTGGCGGAGAACGTCGCCCTCAGCCTCACCAAGGGCATGAGGGTGGTGGTCAGCGGCCGGCTCGAGCAGCGCAGCTGGGAGACCGAAGAGGGTGACCGCCGGTTCAAGGTGGAGATCGTGGCCGACGAGGTCGGAGCCAGCCTCCGATTTGCCACCGTCGATGTCCACCGGGTCGAACGCCAGTCGGCGACCGACGCGGGGCACGGCCCGTCGACGGACGGCTCGAGCGCGGAGGGCGAGTCGGTGGGTGCCAAGTCGTGAGCCCGGGCGCCGGGCCGCGGGCGGCGACACCGCGGGCGACCAGGGCCCGATTCTCTTCCTCGGTGCACCTCACGAAACGAGAGGTGTTCACCGCTTGCCAGGCGCTGGCCGATGCCGACCGGGTACTGGTGAGGTCGGGGCTGGTGGAGGAGGCGCACGCCCTGGGGGACCTCTTCGAACTCTTCGAGGAACGGCTGTCGGCGGTCGAGTTGGGGCGGCCGCCGTGCTGATCCCCCGCACGAGGTGACCCCGTTGCTCCCTGCCGGGCGGGATGCGACCGGTAGGCACGGCCCGCTCAGCGGGCAGGCAGGGTGGGCAGGGCGCGGAGGAGGCCCGCTCAGCTCTGTCCGGGCTCGTACTCGAGGGACAGGGAGTTGATGCAGTAGCGGAGCCCGGTGGGCGCGGGCCCGTCGGGGAAGACGTGGCCGAGATGGCCCCCGCACCGTGCGCAGGTGATCTCCGTCCGCCTCGTACCGAAGCTCCGGTCCTCATGCTCGTTGATGGTCCCCTCGTCGAGGGCCCGGTAGAAGCTGGGCCACCCGGATCCGGACTCGAACTTGGTCTCACTGGTGAAGAGGGCGGCACCACACCCGGCACAGGTGAACATGCCGCTCCCCTCGACGTGGAGCAGATCGCCCGACCAGGCCGGCTCGGTGCCCTTCTGACGCAGCACCGCGTAGCGCTCCGGCGTGAGCCGCTCCTTCCACTCCTCGTCGGTCAGCTCCACCCGGCTGGCGGCGTCGGTCGGCTTGCTCTCGGTCATCGTCACTCCTCCTCCAGCCGGCAGGGCACGGGACACACCCCGTGGCCGTATGCCGGCAACGAACACAAGAGAGAACCCCGGCGGAGGGCGGGGTGTTCCCGGCACCGCCCGAAGGCGCCGCCCGGTGCCCGGCGGAGGGACGTCTCCCGATGCCGACGCCGCCGCACGCCGGCCGCGAAACCCGGAAGTCCGTTTGCTAACGTCGCGTCAGATTTCTCCGGACCCGGGTCCCCGGGCGGACCGGCCACGCAATACCGTCGCCCCGGGGCCGCACACGCTGGACCGGCGCCACAGGACGCCATCGCCATGGACCTTCGAGATCGACCTGAGGACGAGACCTTCCGGAAGGAGATCCGGGCCTGGCTGGACGACCACGTCGTCGGGGAGTTCGCCGCCCTCGGCGGACGCGGCGGGTCGGGCGACGAGACCTTCGGGTTCGAGACCCGCCTGGCGTGGGAGAAGGTGCTGGCCTCCGGCGGATGGACCGGCATCGGATGGCCGGTGGAGTGCGGCGGCAGGGGCGCGAGCATTGCCCACCAGGTCATCTTCAACGAGGAGTACGTGAGGGCCAGGGCTCCCGGTCGGGTGAGCATCCTCGGCGAAGGGCTGATCGGTCCCACCATCATCCAGTACGGGACCCCGGCGCAGAAGGAGCGGTTCCTCCCCCCGATCCTGGCCGGCACCGAGCTGTGGTGCCAGGGGTACTCCGAGCCCGATGCCGGGAGCGACCTGGCCAACGTGCAGACCAAGGCCGTCCTCGACGGGGACGAGTGGGTGATCACCGGGCAGAAGGTGTGGACCTCCCTGGCCCACCAGGCGGACTGGTCCTTCGTCGTGTGCCGGACCGAGCCCGGGTCCGTCCGGCACCGGGGGCTGTCGTACCTGCTGGTGCCCATGGACCAGCCGGGCGTGGAGGTCCGGCCCATCACCCAGTTGACCAGGACCTCGGAGTTCAACGAGGTCTTCTTCGACGGTGCGCGCACCGGACGGGAGCACGTTGTCGGCGCGGTGGGCGACGGCTGGCGAGTGGCGCTTGCCACCCTCGCCTTCGAGCGCGGGGTGGGCCTTCTCGGACATCAGATATCCTTCCGCCGTGAGCTCGACCACCTGATCGCCGCGGCCCGTGCCAACGGTGCGGCCTCCGACCCGGTGATCCGCCAGCGGCTGGCCCGTTCCCATGCCGAGCTGGAGATCCTCCGCTACAACACCCTGCGCAGCCTCTCGAACTTCGACGGCCCGGTGGCGCCACCGGAAGCGTCGATCATCAAGCTGTACTGGGCCACGTGGCACCGTCGGCTAGGCGAGCTGGCCATCGACGTCCGGGGCCCGGCCGGGCTGGTGGCCGAGGCCCCTCCCTACGAGCTCGACGAGTTCCAGCGCACCTTCCTGTTCAGCCGGTCGGAGACCATCTACGGAGGGTCGAACGAGATCCAGAGGAACATCATCGGCGAGCGGGTCCTCGGCCTGCCGCCCGAACCCAAGGGAGCACTCCGATGACCGACCGAGCCCCGAGTGGTCCCCGCCTCCCTGTTCCGCCGTCGGGGCACGGACTCCTGGACGGCAAGATCGTGGTGGTGACCGCGGCGGCCGGCACGGGAATCGGGTTCGCCACCGCCAAGCGGTGCGTGGAGGAAGGCGCCACCGTGGTCATCTCCGACGCGCACCACCGCCGCCTCGGAGAGGCGGCCGACGCCCTGGCCGAGTTGCCCGAGCTCGCCGGTGTGCGCCCGCTGGCCGTTCCCTGCAACGTGACCGTGGAGTCGGAGGTGCAGGATCTCTACGACGCCGCCGTGGACCACCACGGCCGGTTCGACGTGGCCGTCAACAACGCGGGCCTCGGCGGCCAGGCCGAGGTGGTGGACATGACCGACGACCAGTGGTCGCTGGTACTGGACGTGACGCTGACCGGGACCTTCCGCTGCACCCGCGCCGCCCTCCGGCACTTCTACGCCCGGGACGGGGGAGGGGTGATCGTCAACAACGCGTCGGTGCTCGGTTGGCGGGCCCAGGCGGGCCAGGCCCACTACGCGGCGGCCAAGGCCGGCGTGATGGCGCTCACCCGTTGCAGCGCGGTCGAGGCCGCCCCCCACGGCGTGCGCATCAACGCCGTGTCCCCCAGCCTGGCCGTCCACCCCTTCCTCAACAAGGTCATGGCCGACGAGGAGCTGGCCGAGTTGAGCCGACGCGAAGTGTTCGGACGCGGTGCGGAGGTCTGGGAGGTGGCCAACGTGATCGCCTTCCTGGCCAGCGACTACGCCACCTTCATGACCGGTGAGGTCGTCTCCGTGAGCAGCCAGCACCCCTGAGCGCGGGCACCGGCACCGTGTCGAGCGCGTCCGATGGCGTCCCCAGCCGACCGGCGGGGGTCATGCAGTACCCTGACGGCGTGTCAGATGTGACGGATCCCCGCGGGGACCTCCAATGGGGGACCATCCCCTCCCTGGTCGAGGACGCAGCCGCCCGTTTCGGCGGGTCGGAGGCCCTGGTCGACCGGAACGGCCCCGGCGGGACCACCACTCGGTTGACCTTCGATCAACTGGCCGACTGCGTGGCCACCGCCACCCGGGCCATCGTGGCCGACGGCATCGACCGGTGGGACCGGATCGCCATCTGGGCGCCCAACTGTGCCGAGTGGGTAATCGCCGCGCTCGGCGCGGTGGGGGCGGGAGCCGTGCTCGTCCCGCTCAACACGCGGTTCAAGGGGACCGAAGCCGCCTACATCCTCCGCGAGTCGGGGGCGAGGATGCTCTTCACGGTCGAGGGCTTCCTCGGGATCGACTATCCACGCATGCTCGACGAGGCGGTGTCCGACGGCGAGAAGCTGCCCGACCTCCAACGGGTGGTGGTCCTGCGGTCCGACGACGGTGGGGGGAGGGAGGACGAGGCCACCACGGCGACGGGTGCCCGGGTCGTCCGGTGGGAGACCTTCCTCCTGGAGGGTGACTCCGTCTCCCCGGATGTGGCCGCGGGCCGGACCGCCTCGATCACCCCCGGGGACCTCTCGGATCTGGTGTTCACCTCGGGCACCACCGGCCGTCCCAAGGGGGCCATGACCACCCACGGCCAGACCCTGCGCACCTTCGCCACCTGGTCCGAGGTTGTCGGCCTGCAGCAGGGTGACCGCTACCTGATCGTGAATCCCTTCTTCCACACCTTCGGGTACAAGGCGGGCATCCTGGCCTGCCTGATGACCGGGGCGACCATGGTCCCCGAACCGG
The DNA here is from genome assembly GCA_036722795.1 of Acidimicrobiales bacterium. GTDB lineage: Bacteria > Actinomycetota > Acidimicrobiia > Acidimicrobiales > RAAP-2 > Bog-756. The sequence continues at coordinate 26,994 of DAIMIK010000013.1, forward strand.
TCTTCGACGTCGACGTGGTGCTGGCCCGCCTGTCCGGGGAGCACATCTCGGTGCTGCCGGGCCCACCCACCATCTTCCAGTCGATCCTCGACCGTCCCGATCGCCGGGGATTCGACCTGTCCTCCCTGCGTCTGGTGGTCACCGGAGCGGCCGTGGTCCCGGTCGAGCTGGTCGAGCGCCTCTGGTCCGAGCTGGGGGTCGAGACGGTGCTCACCGCCTATGGCCTCACCGAGGCCACCGGGACGGTGACCATGTGCCGGCGGGGCGATTCGGCCGAGGTCATCTCCGGTACCTCGGGCCGGGCCATCCCCGATGTGGAGGTCCGGATCGTGGATGCCGCCGGGACCGAGCTGAAGGCGGGTGAGGCCGGCGAGATCGTCGTGCGCGGCTACAACGTGATGCGCGGCTACTTCAACGACCCCGACGCCACCGACGAGGCCGTCGACAGTGGCGGATGGCTCCACACCGGTGACGTGGGAGTGATGGACGAAGGCGGGAACGTCGCCATCACCGACCGGCTCAAGGACATGTACGTCAGCGGCGGCTTCAACGTGTACCCCGCCGAGATCGAAGCGGTGCTGCGCCTGCACCCGGCCGTGGCCCAGGTGGCGGTCGTCGGCGTGCCCGACACCCGCATGGGCGAGGTCGGACTGGCCCTGGTCGTGCCCGCTCCCGACGCCGCGCCGGGCGAACTCGAGTCGGAACTCGTCGCCTGGGCCAGGGAGCGCCTGGCCAATTACAAGGCCCCACGTTCCGTGCGGGCGGTCGAGGCCCTGCCTCTCAACGCCAGCGGCAAGGTGCTCAAGCGCGAGCTGCGCGAGCAGTTCGCCGACGGCCGGTGAGGACCGCCTGTAGTGCCGGCCCCCGTTGGTACCGACCGCCAGTGAGCGCCACCGGATCACCCCTGCAGTTCGGAGCGAAAGGAGAGTGCCGTGCGAGGCATCGTCTACACCGGTGAGGACGTAGAGGTCACCGACCAATTGAGTCTCGGCAACCCGGGTCCCACCGAGGTCCGGGTGGCCGTCGGGGCTGCCGGTGTCTGCCACAGCGACCTCTCGGTCATCAACGGCACCATTCCGTGGAAGGCCCCTTCGGTCCTCGGCCACGAGGGGGCTGGCGTGGTCGAGGCGGTGGGATCCGAAGTGCGGTCGGTGAAGGTCGGTGACCATGTGGTCATCGCCACCCTGGCCAGCTGCGGCACCTGCCGGGCCTGCAGCACCGGCCACCCCACCTGGTGCATCAAGACCCTGGGCAACGTGTCCCAGCCGTTCACCTACAAGGGCGAGCCGGCGTCCAACTTCGCCGCCACCTCGGTGTTTGCCGAATCGACCATCGTCAAGGAGGTCCAGGCCGTCAAGATCTCCAAGGAGGTGCCGATGACCTCGGCCTGCCTCATCGGCTGCGGCGTGCTGACCGGTGTGGGGGCGGTGCTCAACCGGGCCAGGGTGCAGGCAGGGGAGACCTCGGCGGTGTTCGGGGTGGGCGGCGTAGGGCTCAACGTGATCCAGGGGCTGCGCCTGGCCGGGGCCAGCCGGATCATCGCCGTGGACACCCTGGCGTCCAAGGAGGGCCTGGCCCGCCAGTTCGGCGCGACCCACTTCGTCGACGCCTCGACCACCGACGCCGTGGCCGCCATCCGCGAACTGGTCCCGCCCGGGCCCGCCCGGGTGACCGGAGCGCTCGGATGGACCGGAGGGGTCAACTGGTCGTTCGACTGCGTGGGCCATCCGGTGGTCCTGCGCAACGCCCTCGACGTCCTGGACTGGGGGGGCAACGCCCTGGCCATCGGCATTCCGCCCCAGGGCACCGAGGTGGCCGTCGACGTCAACTCCCTGGCCTACGTCGACCGCGGCCTGTTGGGGTGCCGGTACGGGTCGTCCCGGCCCCACCACGACATCCCCCTTATGGTCGAGCTGTACCTCTCGGGCAGGTTGATGCTCGACGAACTGGTCACCGAGCGCCGCCCCCTCGAGGGCTTCCGCGAGATCGTGGAGGACATGGAGGCCGGTAAATTGGCCCGCGGCGTGCTGACGTTCTAACCCGCCGCATCGCCGCATCGCCGCATCGAAAGAGGCGTCGGGACCGTACACTCCGAGTGGTGCGAGGTGCCCTGGGCCGTGGTCCGGCGACCGGGGAGGCGGCGCAGGCGAACAGAGCACGCGAACAGGGCACGCGAAGGAGAGCAGTCGAATGAGAGCAGTCGAATGAGAGCGAGGCAGGCATGAGCGAGGCAGATGGGGGCACCGTCCCGATGGTCACCCTCAACGACGGGCACCAGATCCCCCAACTCGGGTTCGGGGTGTTCCAGATCCCACCCGAGGACACCGTGGCCGCCACGGCCAGGGCACTGGAGATCGGCTACCGGCACATCGACACGGCCGAGATGTACGGCAACGAGGAGGAGGTGGGCGAGGCGGTGGCCCGGTCCGGCCTCGACCGCTCCGAGGTCTTCATCACCAGCAAGCTCAACAACGGCTTCCACCTACCGGTGGACGCCCGCAGGGCCTTCGACCAGACGCTGGCCGCGCTCGGCTCGGAGTACGTCGACCTCTTCCTGATCCACTGGCCGCTGCCCACCCGGTACGACGGGGACTTCGTGTCCACGTGGAAGGTGCTCATCGAGTTCCAGAGGGACGGGAGGGCCCGGTCGATCGGCGTCTCGAACTTCCAGCGCCACCATCTCGAGCAACTCCTGCTGGCCACCGAGACCGTGCCTGCCGTCAACCAGATCGAGGTGCACCCCTATCTCGTTCAGGACGAGCTGCGGGCCTACGACGCCGACCACCAGATCGCCACCGAGGCCTGGTCGCCGATCGCCCGGGGCAACGTGCTCGACGAACCGGCCATCGGTTCCGTGGCGGAGCGACGGGGCAAGTCGCCGGCGCAGGTCGTGCTCCGCTGGCACATCCAGCGGGGGGACATCGTCTTCCCCAAGTCGGTCACGCCCTCTCGCATGCAGGAGAACTTTGAGATCTTCGACTTCGAGCTCGACGACGCCGACATGAACGCCGTCTCTGCGCTGAACCGCGACGAGCGCACCGGGCCCGACCCGGACACCTTCGACTACATCCCCGACTGAGCCGGGGGACCGACCCGCCGATGATCCGGCGGGGATCGTCCTGGTACAGTCGGCACCCGATATGACGGTGCGTCAGATTGAGGGGGAGTTCGCGACCGTGGTCGACGTGCTGCGCGCCGCCGCCTCGGCCAACGCAGACGTCGAGGCGTACGTGGAACCGGCCACGGAGGCGTCACCGCGGCGGTCCGTGACCTTTGCGCAATGGGACCGCGCCGCCGACGGGGCGGCCGGCCTGTTCGCCGAGTGCGGGGTGACCCGCGGCTCGGTGGTGTGCCTGCTGCTGCCCAGCTCCATCGCGTACATGATCTGCTACGCGGCCGCCGTGCGGCTGGGAGCGGTCACCTCCGGCATCAACCTCCGTCTCGGTGCCCCCGAGGTGCGCTCGATCCTCGGGCGGACCCGACCCGTGGTGACGGTGGTGGAGGACGGTGCCCCCCCTCCGGAGCCGTCCACAGGTTCCGTTCTCGAACGCTCCACCGTGGCGGCGTCCGTGGACGGTCCGGCCCCCGGGAACCTGTCGGCGCTGGCACCGTCCGACCCGGTGGCCGTGGTGTGGACCAGCGGGACGACCGGGCTGCCCAAAGGGGCGGTCTTCGACCACGGGAACCTCCGCGCCGTGGCCGACGGGACCGACGTCCTCTCCGAGCCCGGCGATCGCCGGCTGTCCCCGCTGCCCTTCGCCCATGTCGGGTCGATGACTCGCATGTGGGACGAGATCGCCAACGCCGTCACCACGGTGATCCCGCCGACCCCCTGGCGGGCCGCCGACACCATCCGGGTGATCGCCGAGGAGCGGATCACCGTGGCCCAGGGGGTGCCGACCCAGTGGGGCCTGGTCCTCGCCCACCCGGACCTCGAGGGAGCCAACGTGTCTTCGTTGCGCATCGCGGGCACAGGCGCCTCCCGAGTGCCGCCCGAGCTGGTGGTGGCCATGCGGGAGCGGCTCGGGGTGCCCGTGGTCGTGCGCTACACGTCGACCGAGGCGTCCCTGGGTACCGGCACCGTCCCGGGCGACCCCGACCTGGCCGTGGCCACCACGGTCGGCAGGCCGGTCCCGGGGGTGTCGCTCGAGCTGGTCGACGACGACGGCGCGCCGGTGGCAGCGGGCGACGCGGGGCGTGTGCTGCTTCGCTCCGCGGCGGTGATGCGTGGGTACTGGGGTGGCCCCATGCGGGGTCCGGGCGCCGAGGGTGTCACCTACGACGACGAGGCCACCGCCGCGGTGCTCGACAGGGACGGCTGGCTCACAACCGGCGACTTCGGATTCCTCGACGGCGACGGCCGCCTGCACCTGGTCGGCCGGGCCAACGAGCTCTACATCCGGGGTGGCTACAACGTCTACCCCGCCGAGGTGGAGGGCGTGCTGGGCGACCACCCTGACGTCGGTCAGGTGGCGGTGGTCGGTGCCCCCGACCCGGTGCTGGGCGAGATCGGGGTGGCCTTCGTGGTGCCCGCCGGCGAGGTGCCGCCCGACGAGAGTTGTCTGCTCGACGGGCTCCGGTCCCTGGTCCGTGACTCGCTGGCCGACTACAAGGCACCGGACCGGGTGGTGCTGGTGGACGGCCTTCCCCTCACCTCGATGATGAAGGTAGACAAGAGGGTCCTGGCCGAACGGGCCGCCACCCTGCCGGATGCGGGGAGCCGGCCCACGGTTCCGAAGGACCGGCCCGGAGATCGACGAGAGACGACGAACGGAGCACGAGCATCATGACCGGAAGATCGATCCCCGCCCAGGGCGGGGTCACCGACGATCCCATTCGGATCGGCACCATGCTCTACACCCTGGTTGAGCCGCACCGGGGCCACCAGGTGGCCTACAACCGGTGGTACGAGCGGGACCACTTCTACGCCGGGTGCCAGATCGGCGCCTACAACTTCGCCGGCGCCCGCTTCGTGGCCACCGCCCCCCTGAAGGGGCTCCGGTACCCTGCCGACGGTGCGGACGGCCCGTCCCCCCTGGTGGCCGATCCCCAGGTCGGGAGCTACCTGGGGATCTACTACGTGCTCGACGGCCACCACGACGAGTGGAACCGGTGGGCCGTCGACCAGGTCAACGTGCTGCACGCCGCCGGCCGCATGTTCGACGAGCGCGACCACATCCACACCGGGCTCTACCGCTTCGAATGGGAGCACCGTCGCGAGGAGGACGGCGTGCCGGCCGAGCTCACCCTCGACCACCGGTTCACGGGGATGGCGTCGGTGTTCGTCGAGGCCGGCGACGGGGTGTCGCCGGAGCAGGTGGGCGCCTGGTATCGCGACGAGCACCTGCCCTCGGTGATCCCGGGCACTGCCGTGGCCACCGTCCTGGCCTTCAGCCCGCTGCCCCTGCTCGCCGACGCGCCGGGCGACGTGCCCCGTTCCGAGTCGGTGAACCAGCGGGTGCTCCTCCTCTTCTTCCTCGACGCGGAACCCCATAGCGCCTGGGACCAGGTCTTCGCCCGCCAGGGCGAGGCGGTGTCCGCCGCCGGCATCGGCCACGTGCTGTGGGCCTCCCCGTTCATCAGGACCGTCCCCGGCACCGACACCTACACCGACCAGCTGTGGTCGACCCCGGCACCATGACCGACCCCACCGACTTCATCGACCAGATGGCAGCGCGGACCGCCGCACGCGGATGGGTGGGCGCGCCCACCCTGTGGGGGCTCGTCGAGCGACGGGCCGAGGTCACCCCCGACGCCGTCCTCGCCCATGAGGACACCGGTCGCCAGCTGAACTTCGCCGGATACCGGGACGCCTGCCTCCGCGCCGCCGCCGGCCTCCATGCCGACTTCGGCGTCACGAGGGGCACCAGTGTGAGCTGGGAGCTTCCCACGTGGAACGAGTCCCTGGTACTGGTGGGGGCGCTGGCCCGCCTCGGCGCGCGCCAGAACCCGTTGATCCCGATCTACCGGGGCCGCGAGGTGGGTTTCATCACCAAGCAGAGCGGGGCGTCGTTGCTGGTCGTCCCCACCGTCTACCGGGGCTTCGACTTCGAGGCGATGGCGCTGGAGATAGCGTCCGAGCGGCACGGCCTGCGGGTGCTGGTCGTGGACCGCGAGCTCCCCGAGGGCGACCCCTCCGAGCTCCCCGAAGTGGAAGCCCCTCCGGCCACCGCGGCCGAGGCCCCCATCCGCTGGCTGTTCTACACCTCGGGCACCACCGCCGACCCCAAGGGGGCACCGCACTCCGACCTGACGGTGATGGCCTCCGCGCTGGCCATGGCCGAGTGCCTGGACATCCGCGCCGACGACGTGTCGGCGTTGGTCTTCCCCTTCACCCACATCGGCGGGATCGGCTGGTTGATCGCCTCCCTGCTGACCGGCTGCACGCTGTTGACGACGGAGTCGTTCGACCCAGTGGCCACGCCGGCCTTCCTGGCGGACAACCACGTCACCCTGGCCGGATCGGGGACGCCCTTCCATCTGGCCTATCTGGCCGCCCAGCGGGCGGCCGGCGACGAGCCGATCTTCCCCCAGGTCCGCTCCTATCCGGGCGGCGGTGCACCGAAGCCCCCACAGCTCCACCACGACCTCAAAGAGGAGATCGGAGGGGTGGGCATCGTGTCCGGGTACGGGCTCACCGAGGCCCCCATCGTGGTGATGGCCACGACCACCGACCCCGACGACAAGCTGGCCGACACTGAAGGGCGGCCCACCCCGGGGGTGGAGCTCATCGTGGTCGGCCTCGACGGACGCCGGGCCGGGCCGGGGGAAGAGGGCGAGATCCGCCTCAAGGGCCCCCAGGTCATCCGCGGGTATCTCGACCCGGCACTCGACGCCGACGCCTTCGACGGGGACGGCTACTTCCGCAGCGGCGACCTCGGGATCGTCGACCAGGACGGGTACGTGACCATCACCGGCCGGCTCAAGGACGTGATCATCCGCCACGGGGAGAACATCTCGGCCAAAGAGGTCGAGGACCTGCTCTACAACCACCCGGCGGTGGCCGATGTCGCCGTCATCGGTCTGCCGGACCCGAAGACGGGCGAGCGTGCCTGTGCCGTGGTCGCCGTGAAGGAGGGCCACTCCTTCGACTTCGACGGCATGGTCGCCTACCTCAACGGCAAGGAGCTGCGCCTCCAGGCCATCCCCGAGCAGCTCGTGGTGGTCGAGTCGGTGCCGCGCAACCCTGCCGGCAAGATCCTGAAGCACACGTTGCGCGAACGGTTCGCTTCGACACCGAGCACGGAGGGGAACTCATGAGCCCGATCCAGCGGGTCACACTTGGCCAGGGCGGAGCGGAGCACGACGTTGCGAACGAGGCCATCCGCTCGTTCACCGGGCGCCGGTTCGACGGAAAAGTAGCCGTCGTGACCGGAGCGGGCTCGGGCATCGGCCAGGCGGTGGCCCACCGGCTGGCCGCCGAGGGAGCCATCGTGGCCGCCCTCGACGTGGCCGCCGACAACCTGGCGGCCACCGTGGATGCCATCGTGGTAGACGGTGGCACGGCCAGGGCATTTCACTGCGATGTCACCTCGGAGTCGTCGGTAGGCGACACCGTCGCCTCCCTGGCCGAACAGCTCGGCGCTCCGGCCGTGGTGTGCAACGTGGCCGGCATCGGCGGCTTCTTCAATACCGTGGACATGCCCCTCGACCGGTGGGAGAAGATCCTGGCCGTCAATCTGACCGGTCCGTTCCTGGTCTGCCGGGCCACCCTGCCCCACCTCCTCGAGCACGGCGGCTCCATCGTCAACGTGGCCTCGAACACCGCGTTGATGGGCCAGGCCTACTCTGCTGCGTACTGCGCCTCCAAGGCGGGGGTGCTCATGTTCTCCAAGGCGCTGGCTGCCGAGTACCTCTCCCGCGGGGTGCGGGTGAACGTGGTGGCCCCGGGCGGCACCGACACCCCGCTGATGGGCACGTTCGAGCTGCCCGAGGGCGCCAACTTCAAGGACCTGACCAGGATCATGACGCCCCTGGGATTCTCGACGCCGGCCGAGATCGCCGCCTCGGTGGCCTTCATCGCCTCCGACGAGTCCTCCTACACGACGGGTGCCGTGCTGTCGGTTGACGGCGGGCTGACCATCTGACCCGACCGTCCGACCGGTCTAACGGCCGGCACACTCGGGCGGTCCACGGACGTTGCGGGGTTCCGTCAGCGCTTGGCGAGCGCCCCCACCGGCGTGTGGACAGCCAAGGCCCGGGCTGGGGCAGGAGAGTTCGGCCCGGGATCGGACCACCGGAAGGTGACCGCCGTCATCGTGTCCACTTGACTGGCTGCTCAGGAGTCGGAGTACCTCCTATGCCGTAGGATTCGGCGCGTGTACAGCGAGATCGCCAGCAACAAGCGACGAAGCGCCATCTTCGTCGCCCTGTTCTTCGTGATCTGGCTGGCGATCGGAGCTGCCTGCGGCTTCCTCTTCAAGGCCGTCTACCGCCACTCGGTCAACACCGGCTTCGCGGCCGCCCCGCCGACCAACTACGGATGGACCCCGGTAATCATCGGCATGGTGATCTGTGGTGTGTTGGCCGTCGGTGGGATCCTCTTCTCCCTCAACGCCGGAGCCGGGTTGGTGCTCCGGATCTCGGGGGCCGTGCCGGCCGACCCGACCCGGTACCAGCAGCTGCACAACCTGGTGGAGGCCTTGGCCATCGGCGAGGGGATCCCCAAGCCCGCCGTCTACGTGATTAACGACCCCTCGCCCAACGCCTTCGCCACCGGGGTCAGCCCGGAAAAGGCAGCCATCACCTTCACCTCGGGGCTGCTCGCCATCATGAACCGCGAGGAGCTCGAGGGCGTGACCAGCCACGAAATGAGCCACATCAAGAACCACGACATCCGTCTCCTGCTCGTGGTGGGCACCATGA